>CAZLJS010000047.1:1505-10834 GCA_964559895.1 uncultured Sangeribacter sp. | reverse complement strand
TGGCAGGGAGTCCTAGGCTTAAGCTCGAGTGGGAGCAACGAAAAACAGGAAGTTGATTTCATGTAACTGGCAAAGTTAATAATAGCGTATCTTGATCGTGTGCTAAAATGTATATTACTAATATTAAAGAATTTATATTTGTAGATTTCATGTAACTGTCATGTAACTGAACATATGACCTTCGCATACAGTATCGCTTATATGAAAAGTATTACCTTTACAATATCATAGTGCAGCTATCGGCTTTATCCTGGTACCAGCACTTTAAAAGGGTAAAGAGACCACGAGCAATCTCCTCGTGGTTTTGCTCTTTAATATATAATCAACCGAGTAGGAGATAAATACTTATGATTACTATTTACCCCTACTCTATTTTCCTTGCGGAACTTATTCGGAACTTTGGTTCGTATATCGTTTGGCAGCAAAAACAAGTTTTGCGCATGGATTATCTGCAATCCTCTACAAAAAATCTAATGACTACAATTCTGTAAGAAAATCGACTAATCCTATATTAGTTTTGCTGTTTGCAATGTTGATATCATCTTTTTTGTATATAACTCAGCGCCGACATTGTTTAGGTGGGTGCTATCATAGAAAAGCTCATTATGATTTAAAAATGTAGTGTCATTTGAGAAATCAAATAGTTTGATATGATATTTTGCAGCCAATCGTTTCAAATGGGTCATCTCTATATGCGCCGGCAGATATTGCGGCGAAATTGCTACTATGAGTTTAATTCCTCTCTCACTGCAATCCTTCATAAAGTGATTGAGATAATAGAGCTTTACCCCATCAAATTCCACTTTTTGCGACGATTTATCAGCTTCATTCACCGGATAATCAATTATACCATAAAATGGAAGATAGCCTTTATAGCCCTCCGGCTTAGAGCGCAAATAATCTGTTAATATTGCGGTAAATTCTGAATTATATTTATATGAATTTACCTTCATTTTATATTGTTCCATTGGATCGACTTTCAAAAATACAGAGTCGATCTCCGGTCGTCCATAAAGTTGTCGTGCTGCGCCTAAATATTTATGGTTATCATTTTTTAGTACGTCGAAATTGGGGGTATATTCATATATGATAATCTTTGGCGTATATCTGTTCAATATGTTTTTCAGCTGCATATACGCCAATATTATGCCATTACCATCCACTCCGCAGTTGTATGCAGATAAGCCTGTGTGCTGTTCGTAAATCGACGGTATGTGATGATGTACAGCATGCGATGAACCTAATATCAAGAGGTCTTCGCTGGTTTCATCGTTTATATACTTATATCGGGCCGTTTTGCCTCCTTTGGCATTTGACGATATATAGTCAAACGTCACTCCAATAATGCAATCAATGGCAACGAGAAGTGCTATAAATATTAATATTTTTATTATAAATTTCTTCATCGTTTAAAAGTTTACATATATAAATTGGGAAGAATCTAATACGCCACAGAGCAGAATCAAGAATACTAGAATAAGCATTGACGTCCATCTTACAACTCTATGACTATTGTTCAACAATGAAAATTTGTAGCCTCGTTCTTCTACATATTCAGTAAGGAAGAGAATAATAAGCGAGGTGCCTATAAATAGTATTTGAGTATTGTTGAAGTGGTACGATGGTCCGCTACTGAGACAAGCTATGCGCTTGATATATTGACAAGCATCATTTAAAGTCGGCAATCTAAAGAATATCCAAGCAAAATTAACGATTATGAATGTAACCAGGATATGAGCTAATTTATTGATTTTGGTCGGTTTAAACGCCGTTATTTTGAAGTATTTTTCAATACATTGCACTGCTCCATGCATTCCACCCCAAGCAATAAAAGTCCAGTTCGCGCCGTGCCATAAGCCACTCACAAAGAATGTTATGAGTATATTCACATAGTTACGCAATTTAGAACATCTGCTTCCGCCTAAGGGGATATATACATAATCCCTCAGCCAACGAGATAACGATATATGCCAACGGTGCCAAAAATCAGACACACTGGTTGCAAAATACGGGCGCACAAAGTTCAGGATTAAATCATATCCTAGTAAGCGTCCTACTCCTACCGCCATAAACGAATAGCCGGCAAAGTCACCATATATTTGAATTGTATATAAAATTGACGCGATAAAGCATGTAAGACCTGAATAAATAGTATAGTTTTCAAAAACCAGTGCCACTATTATTGCTAATCTATCAGCCAAAACGAGTTTTAGGAAATAGCCCCACAGAAGCAACTTAAAACCGGAGGTTATGAATTTTTCATCAAAATGTCGAGGATTTTTTATCTGCGGCAATAATTCTGAAGCCTTACTGATAGGGCCCGACGCTATTTGTGGGAAGAATGCCATAAATAGCATGAAATCTATCATGTTTCGCTCAGCGGCTATTTTGCGCTTATAAACATCATAAACATATCCGTATGCTTGAAATGTAAAAAATGATATGCCCAATGGCGCTATCAATTTTAATGCTCTGAAGTTGTTGTCAATGCCAAAGGTATGCAAAAGATCGTTGACATTATAAACAACAAAATCGCAATATTTGAAAAACAACAAAGGAGCAAGGATTATGACCAATGCTATTGCTACAGTATATCGTTTTTGATGGCTCTCGAGATATCGACCGGCAAAATATGCTATGATTGTGATAGCCAAAAGTATATAGAAATATTTTGGCACATACACTACATATAAAACATAAGAGAGCAGCAATAAAAACGCATTAAGAACTATTGTGCGTTTACTTTTTACAGACTCTGATATTAAATAATATACTACTAAAACAATAGGGATTAGTAATAAGAAAGCAAATGAATTAAACAGCATATACCTTTTGCTCCTCCCCTGCGATATTTATTGGTGTTGTTGCAACAACCATATTCATAAGTCTAAGACTTTCACGCCTATAGGTTCCGTCGGATTCGGCGTTAATTAGTTCATGTATTATAAGACAAAAGGCGCGGAGCCTATTAAATCACTCGTGTCCTTTTGTTTATCCTATGATTGACGTTTAGAATAAAGAACTAAAGCTAATAATGCCTTCTGTATCCTCCGGGATTTCTCTCCCAAAGGTATTGGCAAATTTAACTATTATTTCTGAGAATGCCCCACGTTTGGGTAATTATTTTCTTCATATATAAAGTTTTCAGCCAAAACACGCACTATGGTAAGTCTTTAGCCATTGTGAATGGTCTTTCGCTTTAATTATCTCGTTTTGCTATGATTTCTCATATCATGCTGCAAAGATAGAAAAAAGTTTTTTATCGTTATCAGATAATATTGGCGCCGCGGCTACCTTTGTGGTGGTCGCGGCGCGTATGTATAAATAATCTTGCTTAGATAATGGTCGTGAAGCTATCTGTGATAGCCATTAAGCGAGGAGGCTATTTGAGCTCCAGCTTGTGGGTCTCGGTGACGCCATTGACGTCTGTGAGCGCTACCATCACTATCTCTCCGGCATTGTCGGGGACGGTGAACGTGGCGTCGCTGGTGGTGAGGACGTGGCGTCCTTGCAGGTCATAGACCTTCACGTCTGCGATGTCAAAACCGGTTATGGTGATGGTGCGGTCGGCGATGTCAAGGCCCGCTTTGGTGTCGGAGACGATCTCCACACCTACCTTGGTATTGTCGATTTCATTGGTGTAGTCTGGGTCGTAAACCACGGTGATGACGTCGCCGGGTTGCGTCTCGATAGGCGTGGATGCTGTCTTGGCGCTATATACCTTGGTGTCGGTCTCGCTGCCGTTGCGGTAGATATGGCAGTGATATAAGTTGGCATCGGAGATGGTGAGTGTGGCGCCTTTGTTGCTGACGATCCTGGAGTTGGTTATCTTGCCGTTCTCCCATTCCACATCAACAGTGAAGTCGCCTTGCGCTTTCAGACCTGTCATAGAGCCTTTCTTCCATACCGATGGGAGTGCGGGGAGCAACATCACCATGTCGCTATGGCTCTGCATAATCATCTCAGCCACGCCGGAGCATACTCCGAAGTTGCCATCAATCTGGAACGGGGCGTGAGAGTCGAAGAGGTTGTAATAGATACCTCCGGCGTATTGATTAGTGCTGTAGGAGGTGGAGTGCTTGAGGGCATTGTGGAGGATGGTGTGCGCGTGGTCACCATTCATGGCGCGTGCCCAGAGGTTTACCTTCCATCCCATGGACCAACCGGTGGCTTCGTCGCCACGTAGCTTAAGACTGTTGACAGCGGCTTTGAAGTATGGGTCAGCGCCGTTGATCTGGTCGAGGGGGAATAGGGCCATCAGGTGCGACATATGACGGTGTCCCTTGTCGGAGCTGACGTCGTAGCTGGCCACTTTCCATTCGCGGAGAAGGGTGTCGCCCACGGCGATGCCGTTTTGAGTACCCCAGGCTTCCCATGTGTCACCTTTGAAGACCTCGGTGTGGAGACCGCGGTCCACGTTGGCTACATATTTATCAAGTTTCGCCACATCGTCGTCGCTGAGGTTGCAGGCCTCCTGACCGAGAATGTTGACCGATTCCTTGACGCTGTCGAGCAGATATGAGACGAGTTGCTGTGAGTGGGCAGTGCCGTCCTCAGAGGAGTGGTCGTTCTGCTCAGGTGAATATTCGTTGGGGCATACATACGTGCCGTCTTGTACGTTGCGGTCCTCAATCATACGTTCCATCCAGAACTGTGCGCAGCTCCACATGGCGGGGAAGGCGCGCTGCAGGAACTCTTTGTCGAGGGTATAACGGTAATGTTGCCATAGGTGAGAGCAGTACCAGGCGTTGGCTACCAGGTAGTTGCTACCCCAGGTGCTCATACCGCCAAAGATATTGTTCTCCGTCAAGCAGGTCCAGCCATCGGTGACGCCACCCCAACGAGTAGCGGCGGTGTGCCAGTTGGAGGAAGCGGCGTTGCGAATGATATAGTTGAGGAATGGCATATGCATCTCGCTAAGGTTGGTGGATTCGGCGGGCCAATAGTTCATCTGTACGTTGATGTTGGAGTGGATATCGCCGTTCCATGAGGGTGAGTTGCTGTTGTTCCAGATACCTTGCAGGTTGCTGGGGACATCTACGCCACGGGAGCTGGATATCTCCAGGTAACGGCCATAGGCGAAGTATAGTTGCTCGAGGAAGAGCACCTCCGGCTCCATGCCAGTCACGTTGTTGGAGGTATTGTTGTAGTTTTGTACCAATTGGTCTGTCGGGAGCGATGAGGCGGCGCCGTCGAGGTTGAAATGGACGCGGCCCATATATGACGTGAAGTCATCCACGTGGTCGCTAAGGAGCTGTTGCCACGACTTGGAAGCAGCGGCATCTACGCGCGCTTTCATCTTGTCGGCAAGTTGGTCAGTGCCGGAGACGTATGACGCTACAGAGGCGTCGAAGTCAGTTCCGGCGGCGAGGATAAGCAGCACCTCGTCGGCGTTTCTCACCATCACACCCTTGGAGGAGGTGGTCATCACGGCATCGTCACCGATGGGAACCACGCGGAAGGTGGCGTTGTAGCTCACCGTGGTCAGTTTGCCACCATATACGCCGTAACCGTCGCTATATTCCGGGTCGGAGGCGTCGATGCCATCGCTAGGCGTGGCGGTGAAGCAGAGGGATACCTTCTCATCTCCTGTGGCGGTATAGTGCGCCACGATGACCTGGTCGGGGTTTGAGGAGAAGAACTGACGGTCGTAGCTGGTAGTGCCGGCGGCATTTGAGAATTGTACGCCAGCCACGCCGCGCTCAATATCGAGGTAGCGCACGTAGTCTTTGACACCGGTGGTGGAGGTATAGCCTATGTCGGTGCCATAGTTGGCTACGTGGATGGAGCCGAAGTTCTTATATGTGCCATAGGACCCGATGTCGTTGGGGCCGCCGGTCCATAGTGTCTTTTCATTGAACTGTATCTCCTCGTCGATGACACCGCCATAGAGACAAGCTCCCAGCTGGCCATTGCCGATAGGTAAGGAGTATTCCATCCATTTGTTGGAGGAAGAGGTAAGTGTCGCCGGCTGTGTGTACCATAGCGTGAGGGTGCTTGGCGGGGTGAAGCTCTCAGCACCTGCCACGGTGTAGCCTGAGTCGGGGAACGTGACGCTATCTATGTTCTTGAAATATAGCGGGGCACCGATGTCCAGAACGCCATAAAGGCCGACGTTGTTGCCCACACTGGCACCTGCCCATGCGTTGAAATAGCTCTTGCTGGAGTTGTCCACGATGGCCCATCCTGTGGGATAGGAGGAATAGGTGGATTCAGTGAGGGAGAAACCACTGCTATATTCAGAGGTGGCGACGCTGAAGAAGTTGTTGAGGATGGTGCCGTATTCGCCAAGCTTATTGACGAGTTGGAAGTTGTTTCTATCACCGATAAACTTCCACATCTGGGCTTCGCTGCGAGCCAGGGTGGCTTGTTTAGCGTACGCTCCTACACCTTTGGACTCGATGACGGTGACACCGCGGCAGAACTGCAGGAAGTACCATACATCGTCGTCGGTCATCTCAGCGGAGGGGGAGAAGACGGGGAGTATCGGAGAGGCGGATACGAACGTAAGGCCGTTGTTGGTGTCGCCTGCGTAGTATTCACCGATAGAGTTACCGGCTTTGGCGCCGCTCCATTGGTTCATGTGGTTTGATACCCCTTTGCGGCCAATCTCATACTTGGAGTTAACCACGGAGATAGCCAGGTTGACGGCTGAGGACTGGTCGGCAACGGTGTTAAAGAAGCTGTTGGCGAATCCTACGTAGTTGCCTAGCTTACTACGCATGATAAAGGAGTTCTCATCGCCGATAAACTGCCATTTTTGAGCATCCTCATTGGCTTGATTTGCCAGTTTAAGGTTGTTGCCGGCGCTTTGGTCGGCGATGCAGCAGCTTCCGGTGATGAACTGTACATAATAATATACCGGATTATCTTCTGTCGAGAATTCCGGCAAGGTCAGTGTTGACGCGGAGGCGGATGTCATGCTAAACATCGCTATTGCCCAGATAATCAGATTTTTCCAATACATAAACAAGATAAGGGTTTAATCGTTTGTACTCGTCAGATTTATATACCTTCTTATTTTCCCAAATAATATTCCGCAACGCAAAAGTAGATAAATATTTTCAGACACACAAAGATATTCCCCTTATTTGCAAAATTTTGTACAATATTTACCCTTATTAAAAGGAATTAATAGTTGAAATCACATAGCTATCCTTTTGATACATTGCGACATCCGTTTTGCCGAGTATTTAAAGGGGTTTTGAGGTGTTTTATTCTCCGAAAAAATCACTAAATTTGTGCCCAAAATCCTTAAAATACCAACAGAACTTATGTCTATTGCCATTATTATTGCATTTATTATCGGCTACGCTTTCATAGCACTGGAGAGCGTGACAAAAATCAACAAAGCCGCTATTGCGTTACTCATGTTCGTAGTCTGCTGGACGCTCTACGTCATCGACCCCTCTGCGGGAGGTCTTGTCGGAGGCGATGCCGTCCATACTATCTGCGAGCAGATAGAGAGCCACTTGGGAGAAACGGCTACCACACTATTCTTCCTGCTCGGCGCCATGACCATCGTGGAGCTGGTGGATCAAAACGGCGGGTTCAACTTCGTAAAAGACTGGCTCAAGACCAAGAGCAAACGTAGCTTGCTGTGGAGAATCGCATTCCTCACCTTCTTCCTCAGCGCCATCCTCGACAACCTCACCACCTCCATCGTGATGATTATGATCCTGCGCAAGCTCGTGGCGGAACGTCAAGACCGCTGGATCTACGGCTCATTGGTAGTCATCGCCGCCAACTCCGGAGGCGCCTTCTCCCCGATCGGCGACGTCACCACCATCATGCTGTGGAACAAAGGGGTATTGTCGGCATGGGGCATCATACGCGAGATGTTCCTCCCCTCAGTGATATCATTGGTAGTGCCGGCGCTTATCCTCTCATGCTCCCTCAAAGGCAAGTTGCAAATGCCTGAGGAACACAAAGGCAGCGCTGCAGACAACGGGAAAGAGTGTCTGTCGCCGCGCCAACGCCGCGCCATCTTCTATCTTGGCGTAGGTGGCCTCATCTTCGTACCTATCTTCAAGACCATCACACACCTGCCCCCGTTTGTAGGTATCCTGCTGGTGCTTGGTGTACTATGGGTCATCACCGAGACCATGTACAGCAAATATGACGAGAACGACAGTTGCGGTATGCAGAAACGCGTCAGCAAGATGCTTGCACGCATCGACATGCCCACCATCATGTTCTTCCTCGGCATCCTCATGGCGGTAGGTTGCTTGCAATCCATCGGTGTGCTGACAGTCTTCGGCCAGGAGCTCAACACCTTCTCCCACGGCAACCATTACCTCGTGACAGGCATCATCGGCGTGCTATCATCTATCATGGACAACGTCCCCTTGGTGGCAGGCTGTATGAACATGTACGCCATGCAACCCATTGGCGACTTCGCCATGGACGGCATCTTCTGGCAACTATTGGCATACTGTGCCGGAGTAGGTGGCAGCATCCTGATCATAGGCAGCGCCGCAGGTGTAGTCATCATGGGCTTGGAGAAGATCACCTTTGGCTGGTATCTGCGCCGCATATCCTGGGTAGCGCTAGTAGGATACCTCTCCGGAATGATATTCTATTGGCTCGAGCAGCTGCTATTTATCGCTTAACGACCTGGAAAATAAAATTTAAATAATAGTTGACTCTTTTGCAGGGTCAACTTTTATTTTTCATGCATATTTCAATATATTCAAAAAAAATGCTATATTTGCAGCATAATTGTTGTCATACGGTATTGCTTCACCGTATTTATCGAAACTAACTCTGATACATTATGAAAATTCTACATATCTCCGACACTCATGGCTGTCATCGACAGCTGAAGGACCTACCAGCGGCCGATGTGATTGTTCACTCCGGCGACTTCTGTATGGATGGTACCGAGGATGAAGCCATCGACTTCCTAAACTGGTTTTGCGACCTCCCCTACAACCATAAAATCTTCATCTGTGGCAACCGCGACGAATGCCTCTATGAGTCCAACGTGGAGGGCTTGGATGCCAACGTGCATTATCTCTGCAATTCAAGTGTGGAGATAGATGGCGTGAAGTTCTATGGCGTGCCCATGTTTATGGAGGATTGCCTGTCGGAACAAGAGGAAAAGTTCATCAAAGCGATACCTGCCGACACCGATGTGCTAATCACACACGAGCCTCCGTACGGTGTGTTGGATTTCGCCGACGAGATTAACTACGGCTCAGAGGAGCTATTGGCGCGAGTGTGCAAGGTAAAGCCGCGTCTGCATCTCTTCGGCCACATCCACGCCCAAAACGGCGTGAAACGCATCTATTCCACCACCTACTGCAATGCCGCCGTCATGAACGACA
>CAZLJS010000047.1:0-1405 GCA_964559895.1 uncultured Sangeribacter sp. | reverse complement strand
CATGATATCATGGCGCGCTCATTCGCTTAACTTAGTTTTCTGATCTATACTAACGTATCACACGTTTATATATCTTATTACCCTGATGTACGATATAAATACCTGCTGTGGGGTGGGATACCTTCATGCCTTGCAGATTATAGTATGTGCAGGGTGCTGCTGTCTCCATATCCAGGACATCCACGCCGGAGTCCTTCGACACTTTCACTGTCTTGGCAGCCCAATCTACTGTGATGTAGTAAGTGATGCCGGGTTCTATCGTGGTTAATGTGTATGCCTTGGGGTCATTGTTTTGAGCGATAGCTGCTGTGGTGTCCAGCTCGAGGGTGGTGTCGGTGGGGGCGCCATAGCGCACACCTGCCGCGTTGAAACCTTCCCAGTCGCCTGCCGCGCCTAGTGCTGAGGCGAAGCTGAAGTAGCCTTCAATGGTGCCGCTATACACAAATGTGTTGCCCGATTTTGTCATCACGGCGCCTTGCGCGGGATCCCATGACTGACCATTGACCTCACCCATGACGTAGAATGCGTCGGGCATGTCGCTGATGTCGCCGCCTTGGTTACCACCACCGTTGCCTTCGTAATCCCCTTGGTCGCCGCTCATGCTGTAGATATGTCCGGCGGTGAAGGTGAAGTCGGAGGTCTGGTTGCCGTTGCCATCGTTGAAGACGAGACCGGTAGTGCCTGCGGGGCAGTCGTAGTACCAAACGTTATCCTCAAGCAGAGTCATAGAGACGCCCGGCCAAGTCGATTCCTCGCTACCACCCCAGTAGTGGCATTTGGGAGCGCTCCAGTTGCTGGAGCTGTTGTCGTAGTAAATCACATTGTCGCCAAGGTTGGAGGCTTCTACCTTCTTAAAGGTAACGGAGCCTGTCTTGGTGCCCTCGTCACCCGTGGCGCTCCAGTTGACTACTATCTGAGTGCCGTAGTCCACGCCCTCACCGATGGTGAAAGTCTTGCTGTTAGTGAATGATATCTGCGGACCGTGGCCGATTTGATACCATCCGGAGGTGGCGTTGTTGAGGGTAGCTGTCACGGAGAGTGTTTCGGTGCGGAATGAACCACCGTTGGGGCTGAAGGTGATAGATGGCAGCTTCTTGACGGAGCCGTAAATGACGGCGATGCCGGTGCTACCAACCTGGCCGGAGATGGTTGAGTTGGTGACGGTAAAGGTGTTGCCCGATACCTCATCGGTGTAAGTTCCGGCGGGGACGTATCCGCCACCATTGGCTACAGAGACGTTGCGGCTGCCACCGGCACCGATGACGATGCACGCGCCCACCCCTTCGCGGGTGATGCAGGCGATGCCGTCTGAGGCGGTGTAGTAGTCATTGCATCCTACAGCCGCGTTCTTGAAGTGGTTGACAGCGGCTATCTCCTTGGATGTAAAGTGAGTGGAACCTTTCAC
>CAZLJS010000046.1:0-10851 GCA_964559895.1 uncultured Sangeribacter sp. | reverse complement strand
TGTTAAACAACACGTGCATCAGCGATGTGTTGGAGTGGAGAAACATATTCGTCACAATCTGGATAGGGTTAAACATGGAGCCACCGAAATAGTGAAGACCGAAGATATCGATCAGCTTATCGCCAAACGTGGGGATGGCTAGCTCCACCAATCCTATGATAAGGTTGATGATGATAAGATTAAGTGTCACGGGTGGGATATTTCTCAACCAACCCGGTCTTTGTGATGAATTCATAATGCAAAAATACTAATTTTATCCGTACTATTTCAAATTAAGGAGAAAAAAAGGAGTACACAGAAGGTCTATATCAATACTTCAGCACAAAAATCCCACCAAAACCCCTTAAAATAAAGAATTTTTAATGAAAAATGATTTTTTTCTAGTTAAATCATTGACTTTTTAATTAATTATATTAAATTTGCAGCAAATTCTACTCTAACTAAATAGATAGCAATGAATAAGACAGATTTAACCAATGAAATCGCTGCGAAAGCAGGATTGAGCAAGGCAGCTGCCAAAGCAGCCCTTGAAGCATGCTTGGACGCAATTAACCAAGCTTTAGTAAATGATGACAAAGTAGCTCTTATCGGCTTCGGTACTTTCCAAGCTGTTCAGAAAGAGGCTCGCACAGGCATCAACCCCATGACTAAGGAGAAAATCCAAATCCCCGCTAAGAAAGTGGTGAAATTCAAACCCGCTGACGCGCTGGGTAAATAGTGTATTTTTTTAGATACCCAAGATTTAAAAAAGCATATACTTTTTCTTCTAAACAAAAAAACGATTCGTTAACGCGGGTCGTTTTTTTATTTGCGCATTAAACCAAAGCCGCGCGACAACGTTTATATAGCAAGTTGCGAAGTAAAACCTAATCGTAGCACTTAGTCTTAACTTAATACATGATTTATTATGCATCTCACACCTAAAGAAATCGACAAGCTCCTATTGCTGTCGGCAGGTATCATCGCCCAACGTCGTCGCGACAAGGGACTCAAGCTCAATTATCCCGAAGCGGTGGCATATATCACCTGCGCCGCACTGGAAGGAGCTCGCGAGGGTAAAACCGTGGAGGAGGTCATGACAGACGCGGCTCAAGCCTTGTCGCGCGATGACGTCATGGAGGGGGTCCCCGACATGATAACACTTCTCCAAGTGGAGGCGGTATTCACCGACGGTTCTCGCCTCGTCAGCATCCATCACCCTATCAAATAATTTAATTCTACAAACCTATGGAGAAATCAGCGAACAATAATGCCGGGTTCTATCCCGAGGAATATGTGGCGGTGGGTGGCGTCATCCTCGCCAACGGCGACATCCAATACAACGCCAACCGCAAGACGGTGAAGCTGCGTGTGCGCAACACCGGCGACCGTGCCATCCAGGTAGGCTCCCACTTCCATTTCTTTGAGGTCAACAGATACATGGAGTTTGACCGCGCACGCGCCTTCGGATACCACCTCAACATCCCCGCCACTACGGCACTGCGATTCGAGCCCGGCGAAGAGCGAGAGGTGGAACTGGTGAAATTTGCCGGCAAACAACGTGTGGTGGGCTTCAACGGCCTCACCCAGGGTTACACCGGCTGCGAGGATAAGCCTTCCTATTATCCCACCTACACCCGCGCCCTGCGTAAAATGAAAATTTATGAATTTAAATGCGACAATGAGCTATAAAACCTACTCCTATCATGGCTACAATTTCACGACAAGATAATAATATGCTTTTCGGCCCCACCGTTGGCGACAAGCTACGTCTGGGCAATACTGATTTATACGTTGAGATAGAGCGCGACCTGCGTGTCTATGGCGACGAAGTGGTGTATGGCGGTGGCAAGACGCTGCGCGACGGCATGGGTCTCGCCAACACCATCTCCTCTGAAGCAGGCTCTCTCGACACTGTCATCACCAACGTCACCATCCTCGACCCCATCCTGGGCGTGGTAAAGGCTGACGTCGGTATCAAGGATGGCAAAATCGCAGGAATCGGCAAGGCAGGCAACCCCAACGTCATGGAGGGTGTGACCCCTACCCTGGTCACCGGAGCCAGCACAGACGCCATCTCCGGCGAGCACCTCATCCTCACCGCGGCTGGCATCGACGGTCACGTTCATATGATAGCTCCGCAACAGGCATACAGCGCCCTGTCTAACGGCATCACAACCCTCATAGGAGGCGGTATAGGGCCCACTGACGGCACCAACGGAACCACCATAACCCCGGGCGTATGGAATATGCATCGTATGCTACAAGCCGCCGAAGGGCTACCTATCAATATGGGATTTCTCGGCAAGGGCAACTGCTCCGTCAAGGACCCGCTGCGACAACAAATCCTCGCAGGAGCTTGCGGATTTAAGATTCATGAGGACTGGGGCTCCACCACCAAGGCTATCCGTCAGGCACTGAAGGTGGCTGATGAATACGACGTGCAGGTGTGCATCCACACCGACACACTCAACGAGGGTGGCTTCGTCGAAGACACTATCGCCGCCTTCGATGGCCGCACCATCCACACCTATCACACCGAAGGAGCAGGTGGTGGACACGCTCCCGACCTGCTCAAGGTGGCATCGATGTGCAACGTGCTACCCTCCTCCACCAACCCTACGCTACCATTCGGCATCAACTCGCAAGCAGAGCTGTTCGACATGATAATGGTTTGCCACAACCTCAACCCCAACATACCCAGCGATGTGGCATTTGCCGAGAGCCGTGTCCGCCCCGAGACACAAGCCGCGGAGAACATCTTCCACGACATGGGTATCCTCTCCATGGTATCCTCCGACTCTCAAGCCATGGGACGCGTGGGCGAGTCCTTCCTGCGCACCTTCCAGATGGCGTCGTGCATGAAGCTAGCACGTGGCAAGCTCCCCGAGGACGCGCCCGGCAACGACAACTTCCGCGTACTACGCTACCTGGCTAAGATCACCATCAACCCGGCTATCACCTACGGCATCTCAGACCAACTGGGCTCTGTGGAGGTAGGCAAAATGGCTGACCTCGTGCTCTGGGAACCGGAATTCTTCGCCACCAAGCCTAAAATGGTCATCAAGGGTGGACTCATCAATTGGGCTAACGTAGGGGACCCCAACGCCTCTCTGCCAACACCGCAGCCTCGATATATGAGGCCAATGTTCGGCGCTTTCGGCACTCCCCTTCAGAACACCGGCATCACCTTCGTCTCCAAGGCGGCGTTTGACGCCGGCATCAAAGACCGACTGTCGCTCAACAAGCAGATAGTGCCGGTATGCTGCACTCGCCAGATTTCCAAGCAGGATATGGTGCTCAACACCGCCACTCCGCAGATAGATATCGATGCCGAGAAATTCAGCGTCTCGGTAGATGGCGAGGTGGTGACCGTGGCTCCCGCCAAGGAGATTCCCCTTGCGCAACTTTATTGGTTCAGTTAATCCTCCATACCATGAATATATACAGTGAGATATTGGGCAATGTGCTTAGCGACGCGTTATGGGAACAGCGTCTCAAGGATGCCGCCGAGGTGGAATATATCTTTCTCGACCAATGGACGGCACAGAAAAGCCGCTTCCTGGCACATGGCAACTGCGGCAACGAGTATGCCGTGGCGTTGGACCGTCTGCAGCAACTACGCGACGGCGATGTGCTCTCTTACAGCGATGATGGTTACCGCATCGTCGTGATACGCCTCAACCTCAGCCAGGTGATGGTGATTGACCTCCATACGCTCATCACACGCAACACCGACACCGTGCTGCGCCGTGCCGTGGAATTGGGCCATGCCATCGGCAACCAGCATTGGCCCGCGGTGGTGAAAGGAACCAAGATATACGTTCCCCTGACCGTGGATAAACGGGTTATGCTCTCGGTCATGGACACCCACCGCTTTGAGGATGTGTCGTATCATTTTGAGGAGGGGTCGGAGGTGATACCCTACCTTTCACCACATGAGATACGCCGTCTCTTCGGCGCCACCTCACACCACCATTAACCGCCGCGGATTATGGACACCAACCACACCTCACTGATGCTACTGCTCCAGCTATCCGACAGTGCTCTCCCCATCGGGTCATTCTCCTTCTCCAACGGACTAGAGAGCGCCGTCGGTGCCGGAATAGTGCACGACGTGTCATCATTGGAGGCCTACACACGCGCTATGATGCTGCAAGCTGTCAGCACCGACGCCGTAGCGGCTTTGCACGCACGACGTGCCGCCATGGCTGCCCGATACGAGGAGATAATCCTCGCCGACAAGCTGCTGTATGTCTCCAGGATGAACGTCGAAAGCCGCATGATGTCTTCCCGCATGGGTAGGAAATTGGCTGAATTGGCTGTGATGATATCCCCTGCCGACCCGTTGCTGCGGCGTTGGCGTGACTATGCTACCTCCGGCACCGTCCACGCCACCCTGCCGGTAACGCAGGGGATACTTTTCGCCGTCAACAGACTGTCGGGATATGAGCTATACTGCGCCCTAATATATGGCACCGTAAGCATGATACTCGGCGCCGCGTTGCGCCTGCTAAAGATATCGTATCGCGACACTCAGCTACTCACCACCACGATATGCCGTGAAGCTACGGAATATTTCGACTACGCAAACTCTCTAACAATCAACGATATGCATTCCTTCAGCCCGCAAGCCGATCTGTGCAGCTCACTACATGAGAAGGGCTCCATGAGGATGTTTATGAATTAATCTCAAATGACTATGAACACATGCCGAATAGGCGTCGGAGGCCCCGTAGGCTCCGGCAAAACCGCCATCATAGAGGCCATCACGCCACACCTGCTACGCCGTGGCCTTAAAGTGCTGATTATCACCAACGACATCGTCACCACAGAAGACGCAAAACATGTACGCCGTACCCTCAAAGGGGTCCTCGCCGCGGAGAAAATCATGGGCGTGGAGACGGGGGCGTGCCCTCACACCGCAGTGCGCGAAGACCCGTCGATGAACCTAGCCGCCGTCGAGGAGATGGAACGCCGTTTCCCCGACAGCGATATTCTACTCATTGAGTCGGGTGGCGACAACCTCACGCTAACGTTCTCCCCCGCCTTGGTGGATTTCTTCATCTACGTCATCGACGTGGCGGCGGGCGACAAGATACCGCGCAAGGATGGCCCCGGAATATCGCAGTCCGACATCTTGGTAATCAACAAGACCGACCTGGCACCTTACGTGCACGCCTCCCTGGAGGTGATGCGACAAGACTCCGAACTGATGCGCCCCGGCAAACCATTTATCTTCACCAACGCCATGACGGGGGAAGGGATAAACGAGCTGGTGGATATGATAACCCACATGGCACTTTTCGACAAGCGATGACAGGCGAGCTTTACATGGAGTTTCTCTCCAACGAGAAGGGACGTAGCTACCTGGGACGCCTCTATCGCCGCACACCACTCATCGTGCAACAGGAGCTATACTTCGACAAAGAGTTGCCGCTGCTCCCCTGCGTCTATATCCTGGCGTCGGGAGGACCATACGTGGAGGGGGACAGGCTTCGTCAGGAGATAATATTGCGCCGCGGTGCCATGGCTCACGTCTCCACAGGTGCCGCTACTAAAATCGCCGAGATGAGCCGCGACCACGCTGCCTTGCGACAACGTATCCGCCTGGAGGAGAACGCTTACATGGAGTATCTGCCCGAGCCGACATACCCCTCGCTCCATTCCCGCTATTTCTCTATCACTGAGATAGATATCCACGCCGACGCCACACTCGTTTACAGCGAGATATATAGCTGTGGCAGACGGCATTACCGCGGCAAGCTACGGCAAGGGGAGCTGTTCAGCTACGACATGCTGGATATCTCCTGCGAGGCACGTCGTCTCGGCGACACTGCCAACGCCATCCTGTTCCGCGACAAACTGCAGATACGTCCCGGCCAACGGTCACCGCAGGCTACGGGCGTCATGGCACACTACGAGATATTTGCCACCCTGCTCATCCTGACACCGCCACGACATCGCGACGCGGTGTATGCCCAAATAGAACCATTCTACCGCACCGACACATCACTGAGCATCAGCTCGTTGCCAAACGATGCCGGGCTAATCATCCGCCTAATGGGTAATAATATGTCGGAAATAAAGGAGCGGATACGGCGCTGCGCCTCCCTGACACGCAAAGAGGTCAAGGGACGGCCCCTCCCCGACGAGTTCCCCTGGCGATAACCAATCCTAAACGCAATGAAAACAGATAAGAAAGTAAGATACGTCTCCACCAAGCCCCACTATATCTTCGGGCGCGCGCTGCTGCGTGGCGTGGGACAAGTGATGTTTCAAAACAATGCTATCACCGGAGCGCTGTTCCTGCTCGGCATCATCTGGGGTGCCTACGTCGCCGGTAACGACGCCGTGGCGTGGGGTGCCCTGCTGGGACTGCTCGTCTCAACGTTCACCGGTAAAATATTTCGTCAACCCACCACAGACAGGGACGCCGGATTATGGGGTTTCAACGGCGTCCTTGTGGGTTGCGCCTTCCCCACCTTCTTCGCCCCGACGCCTCTGATGTGGATGTCGCTAATCATCGCCGCCGCCATGACCACTATCCTGCGACGCGCGCTAAATAAGATGTTGGCGCCATGGAAGATCAACTCGCTCACCTTCCCCTTTGTCCTCATCACATGGATATTCCTCATGGCTGCCCACATGATGCACGCCCTCCCCGCGTCGCACATCGTCACCATACCATGGCACATAGACCATTTGGGACCTATCGAGCTGATAATCGCCTGGCTCTCAGGCATATCACAAGTATTCCTGATAGACAATTGGATAACCGGAGCCATCTTCCTCGTAGCCCTCTGTATATCAAGCCGTTGGGCAGCGATATGGGCAGCGATAGCCTCCGCATTGGCACTTTGCATAGCGATAGTATGGCACGCTCCCGACCACGCCATCCTCTCCGGACTATATGGCTATAGTGCCGTACTGACAGGCATCGCCATCGGCGCCACATTCTATAAACCCAATTGGCGCGTGAGCCTATACACCCTTTTCGCCATCGTCGTCACCATATTCATCCAAGCTGCCCTCAATAGCCTGTTGCACCCCTACGGCATCGCCACTCTAACCGCCCCATTCTGCGTCGCTACATGGTGCTTCCTCCTCCCGCTGTATAAATTCAACGACACACACGCCAACCATTCCGGCTGGTAGCGCCAACCCATGCTACACCCGATTTTGATAAAAACTTAGCTCCGGCTGTCAAATTCTCGCCGTTCACAAAAATATTTGGGCAAATAATCTTGTTTTTCTAAAATTATTATTAAATTTGCGAAATTAAATCGTGTAAACGATAACTTAGATAAACCAGACTACTAACCTCTGTATGGAAAGGGACTTTTATGAGAAGATTAAACCTTTATTTACGCAAGGTAGGAACGAAGGCATTGCTTGCCAGCGCATTATTGCTTTCCGGCGCTCCCGTTTATGGAGTGCAGGCCAAGCCCGGTGCGTTTGACTACCGCGGCTCCGATGGCACCACCATCAACGTCACTCTCCACGGCGACGAATGGAGCAGCTACTACCTATCCTCCGACGGTTATATACTATTGCCCGACACAAAAGGTGACCTATACTACGCTATCAACGACGACGGCGTGCTGAAAATGTCGTCAGTGCGCGCCTACAACCCCGCACAACGCTCCGCCGCCGAGAAATCATTTATTACCAATCTCGACCGCACCGAGCTACGCAGCGTCGCCATGAAGACCTTTGCCCGCCACCAAAGTGAGCGCCGCAAGGCCCATAGCCGCTACGCTTCCGGATCAAACAGCATGATAACGTCGTACCCCACCATCGGATCACCCAACTCACTGATTCTCCTGGTGCAGTTCTCCGACATCACCTTCACCACCCCCAACCCGCAAGAATCGTTCAACAACCTCATCAACCAAGAGGGATATAGCAACAACGGCGGCACCGGCTCCGCTCTCGACTACTTCCGCGACAACTCCTCGGGACTGTTCACCCCCAACTTCGAGGTATATGGCCCCGTCACCGTGCCGCAGTCCGAGATTTATTACGGCGCCTCCACAGCCACCGCCTACGACACCAAGCCATGGGAGATGGTGAAAGATGCCATCGAGGCGCTACATGAGCAGCACCCCGAGCTGGATTTCTCCAAATACGACAACGACGGCGACGGTTTCGTCGATAGCGTATTCATCTTCTTCGCCGGTTATGGCCAGAACGAGGGCGCCGAGTCATGGCGCATTTGGCCTCACGCTGCCAACCTCTACACCTTATATAATATAAAGCTGGAATACAACGGCGTCAAAATCGGCAACTACGCTTGTACCAACGAGCTACGCGGCACCAGCGGAAACTCCATGAACGGCATCGGCACATTCGTTCATGAGTTCTCCCACATCCTGGGCCTCCCCGACCTCTACGACATCGACTACAGCGGCGCCTTCACCCCGGGTTACTACGAGGTGATGGACAGCGGTAACTACAACAACGATATGAACACCCCGCCCCACTACAGCGTCTTTGACCTGTACAGTGTGGGATGGCTCAACCCCCGCGAGCTATCCGGCACAGAGCAGGTGGTGCTCAACGACATTACCTCCAACGAGGGCTTGAAAATCAACTCCCTCAAGGATACCGAATACTACCTCTTTGAGAACCGTCAGCAGACCGGCTGGGACAAATATATCCCGGGCCACGGTATGCTCGCCTGGCATATCGACTATGTTGAGTCAGCATGGACCGACAACACCGTCAACTCCGACTCCAAGCACATGTACGTCGATCTGGTGGAAGCCGACAACATCGCCTCCAGCGACAGCCGCGACGGCGACCCCTTCCCCGGCACTGCCGAGGTGACATCCTTCACCGCCACCTCCAAGCCAGCCATGGCCACCTGGTACGGCGTGCCCATCGACATGCCCCTCACCGACATCCACGAGAACGCCGACGGCCAAATCACCTTTAAGGTGCGCTACGAAGGGGGCGTGACCGTAGAGCCCGTCACCGCCACAGACCCCTCCGACATCCTGCCCACAGCCTTCACCGCTAACTGGCAGGGCCGCCCCGAGATATACACCTACGAGGTCGATCTATACCGCGGCATCGAGCCGGTGCCTCTGCAGACCGTCACCGTGGAGAACGCATACTCCTACACCTTCAGCGACCTCAAGCCATCCACAGAGTACTCATATATCGTAAGGGCCGTGGATAGCGACGTCAAATCGGTCAACTCCAACCGCGTCACCGTCGTCACCGCCGACCCAACGTTTGATATGTACACCACCGTGGCACTCCCCGCCACCAACGTCTATTCCGACATGTTTACCGCCAACTGGCAGGAGCTGGAGGGCGCCGCTGGGTATATCCTCAACGTATATGAGAAGGATGTGGTCGATCCCAAGAGCGTCACCGTGGATTTCACCAAGGACGACAACGGCGACATCATCCCCTCTGACTGGTACACCAACTGCACCTCCACCGCCTCCGTGAGCGGATACTATGGCGACGCCAAGCCCTCGCTACGCATGATTTACACCGGCGACCAGCTCGCCACTCCCACATACACCGACGACGATATCAACAGCTTTAAATTCTGGTACCGCGGCAACAACACCTCCGACGACAACACACTCACCGTGGAGGCGCTCATCGACGGCTCCTGGAGCAAGCTGCTCACCATCTCCCCGTTGGTGAAAACAGCAGGTGGCGCCACCGTCTCTATCGGCAACGAAGGGGATATGCTCATGCCCGACAACGTCAAGCAGATACGCATCCTCTATTCCCGCACCGACAACGCCTCTGTATATATCGACGACGTGGTGATGGAATATGGTGGCATCTACACCCCCATCTACCTCTCCGGTTATGAACAAGCGCGCGTAGCCGCCGCTCCCTCGGCCAAGGTCCTTGGAGTGAAAGCTACCACTCCTTACTATTATAATGTATGTGGTTACGACGCCAACGGCACCCTTGCCCAACGCTCCGGCGAAATCAAGGTCACGACCACCGACAAGAGCAGCGTAGAGCACCTCCGCGACGCCGAAATCTCCGTAGGTACCCGCGGCGCAACTATCACCATCGCCAACGGTGCTGAAGATGCTTACGCCTATATATACACCTCCACAGGTCTGCTCCTCTGGAAAGGTGAGTTGGCAGCATACCAAACACGTGAAATATCTGCGCTTCAACATGGCGTATATTTTGTGATGATCAACGGACTGACAAGGAGAGTTGCGCTCTAAGCGCCGCTCTCTTTGCGTCTTAACAGCATTTTAAGGAAACTACTCTACGCCACAACTAACATTAGTGGATACTTAAATTAGTAAAAACTATTTATAAGATTATATTAAAAACTCTTATTACGTATGAAGAGACTCTTTACCAAACTCACAGTCGGCGCCATGGCAGGTGTGCTAAGCATCGCCGCCATCTCCTCAACCAGGGAGACCGACTCTATGACGTCTGCACCGAGGCAGGACTCCGGCGCCTCTACCGACGTCACCTTTTACGGAGCCTTGCAGTCCAAAAACTCTTGGCAGGGTACGGGTGGAACCCCCGCTACCGGCATCTATTCTTTCGATATTGCTGACGATAACCTCACCGCTGTAAGCCCCACCAGCACCAAGCAAGAGATTGCCTATGGCGTTTACGTGGACGGTTACTTTTATTCCTTCCAGGAGTCACAGACATCGTCTAAATACTTCTCCTACGTGCTACACAAATACGACGTGGACACCTGGACTTCTGAGAAAGATATCGCCATCGAGTCAGGCACCAAGCCCGACTCACGCGCCTACGCCTTGGCTTACGACTATATCACCAACACGGTATATGCCTCCTCCCCCGAGGACCCGTTTGCCATCTATTACAACTACTCCGACCTGCGCAAGGTCAACC
>CAZLJS010000045.1:0-10920 GCA_964559895.1 uncultured Sangeribacter sp. | reverse complement strand
AGCTCCGCACGAGGAAGCGGGCGGCTACTACGATATACGCGTAAGTAGCAATGGGTGTAGAGATGCGCGACTACCCCACTTAAAGATAAGCGCCGATTTTGACGCAAAGAAGCCGCGACAGAGGGCGTCTGAGGCGGCTTATGGGTTGTTTATTTCGCTAGAAGCGATGTGGATGGGTCGGAGTTGATGCTAGAATGTCATACCGACTTTGACGTTGAAGCAGGAAGCGGTGCCTGAGTTCTCGGAGGTCCAGCAGTGGCCCAGGTAACCGATACCGCCGTAGAAGTTGCCAAACTTAAGGCCTACCATAGGGTTGACGAGTACGGCGCCGTTTTTCGCTTGTCCGGTATTGATTTCATAGCCTAGGTCCAGGGATAAGAAAGGGTTAAGGCCTGATACTTCGCCTGTCAACTCGCCACGGCCGAAGAGAGGGATTAGCGGTCCATGTTTGAAGTTCCAGCGTTCGGTGACGCCCACACCTACTCCGGCGTTAATGTTAGGGAGCACGTTGTACATCACACCGGCTTGTACGTTGAAGCAGGTGATGTCTCCGGCTTGAAAGGGCTGCACCTCCAAGAATGGTGTGGAGGCATAGCTCGCTACTGAGGTTAGTATAGCTGCGATTAGCAATATCAGTTTTTTCATCAGCTTGTATTGGTTTATGTTTTAATTCAAATTTGTATTACGTTTTATCTGTGACAGATATCATGTGCAAAATTAACAAATATGTTTGGAAAAACTATTTTTTATTAAATAAATTATTAATTTTGCGATTATTATATGAAAGGATGAGCACGAAAGGGTGTTTTGCGGCACTCTCTTGATATGTTGACGATAGCTTGTGTGCTCGATAAATCTACTAACGTTATGAAAGAATCTGTAAAGTTTGGCAGCAAACTGGGGCTAATAGCCGCCACAGTCGGTTCTGCCGTAGGTCTTGGCAATGTATGGCGATTTCCTAATGAGGTACACTCCAATGGCGGTGCCTCGTTCCTGATAATATATATAGGATGCATCCTGCTGCTGGGCATACCGGTTATGCTCACTGAGTTCTCGCTGGGCAGGAACACTGCAAGTGGCGCGGTGGGGGCGTTCCGCAAGCTCACTCCCGATAGGCCGTGGTGGATGGCTGGCGGCGTGGCGCTGCTGGCGTCTTATATGATTAATTGTTTCTACATGGTGGTAGGTGCTTGGACACTGGAGTATCTATGGACCTCCATCACCGGGTCGCTATACTCCGGCATTGATGTCGCCAACGGCACCTCCGGGTACTTCGGGGCCAAGCTGCAGGAGTCGATTTCCACCGTCTGGAACCCGCTGATATGGGTAGCGGTGATACTTGTCATTAATATAGTGGTGCTGCTACGCGGCGTGCAGAAGGGTATTGAGAAGATGTCTAATATGCTGATGCCGGTGCTCTTCATCCTGCTGCTGGTGCTCTGCGGCGTCTCGTTGTCGCTGCCTAACGCCGGAGAGGGGTTGCGCTATTTCCTACAGCCCGATTTCAGCATGATTACCCCGTCGGTGTTTATGAACGCCCTGGGGCAGGCTTTCTTCTCGCTATCACTTGGCATGGGCATCCTCATCACGTATAGCGCCTATTTTCCCAAGCGCGACAACCTCAACAGCACAGCGTTCACCATAGCCGGATGCGACTTCCTGGTGGCATTGCTGATGGGAGTCATCATCTTCCCCGCGGTGACATCCTTTGGTCTTGCCGGCGACTCTAGTCTCGACGGGGCTTCGCTAGTGTTCGTCACCCTGCCCGAGGTCTTCGCACAGATGCCTTGCACGCAGCTTTGGTCAATCATCTTCTTCCTGCTGCTCTTCATCGCGGCACTAACATCGACGATATCCATCTCTGAGGTGTCGGTACTGTTCTTTCAAGACACCATGCGTTTTAGTCGCAAGAAGGCGGTGTTGAGCGTGATACTGCCGCTGTTCATCTTCAGTCCGCTCTGCTCATTATCGCAAGGGGTGCTCAGCCATGTCACCATCTTCTCACTGACCATCTTTGATCTGCTGGACACAGTGGCGACCAACTATATGCTCCCCACCGCGGCGTTCTTCACCTGCATCTATGCCGGATGGGTCCTACCCAAGAATTTCCTACGCCGCGAGCTCACCAACGATGGACATGTAGGGGTGCGCCTCTACCCTATCATCCGCTTCTTGGTACGCTATGTGGCGCCGCTGCTGATACTGCTGATTTTCATCTACCAGTTTGTATAGATCATTCACGATAGCGGCGTCATGGTTCCAAATATCCTGGCGACGCTATAAGCCCATCAGCCCAATCTTGAAGTAGCCAAACAGTGCTAATGCAAAATTTCATGGGTATTTTTTGGATTATAATGCAAAATTTACCCCCTATTTTTTGCATTAGCCAAACAATTTTTGTAATTTCGCTTCCGCAATAATATCTACCGATTAATAGTTAACATGTTATGATTAAGCGAATTCTGACGACAAAAATAGCTGAGCGCATCGGGCGAGGTAAAGCGATTATATTAATCGGAGCCCGCCAGGTGGGCAAGAGCACCACTTTCAATGAGCTTATACAAGGTCTGGAGATGCCTGTATTGTCCCTTAATTGCGATGATCCGGCGGTGCTCAACATGCTGTCTAACGCTTCAACCACCGACTTAGACAGGCTTGTAGGCAACAATAAGGTTATAATGATAGATGAAGGTCAACGGTTTAGCGATATCGGCATAATCGTGAAGCGAATCATCGATAACTATCGTGACGTGCAAGTATTGGTTACCGGCAGCTCTTCGTTGGATCTGAGGAATCGGCTAAACGAGCCTATGACCGGCAGAAAATATGAATTTGTCATGTATCCGGTGTCAACGGCGGAGTTGTATAACACCGAAGGCTATCTGCGCACTCAACAGCTACTGGATTTCAGGCTTATCTATGGCTCCTACCCCGATATATTGACGCATCAAACAGAGGCTAGAGAGCTAATAATTGGGCTGTCGGACAGCTATCTGTATAAGGATATTCTAGAGTTGGATTCAGTGCGTAAGTCTGAGTTGCTCCGCAAACTTTTGATAGCATTAGCGCTACAAGTCGGCAGTGAGGTGTCGTATAATGAAGTAGCAAAGACGATAGGTAGCGACAGCCGCACCGTGGAGAGGTATATCGACTTACTGGAGAAATGCTTCGTAGTGTATCGCTTGTATGGTCTGAACCGCAATATGCGCAACGAGTTGAAAAAGACGAAGAAGATTTTTTTCTATGACAACGGCATACGCAATGCGATTCTCAACAACTTCGCGCCTGTCAACTTGCGGTCTGATATGGGTGCTTTATGGGAGAATTTCTTTATCATGGAGCGTATCAAGATGAACGCCTACAATGGCAGGTATGCCAACTACTATTTTTGGCGCACATCTGACCAGAAAGAGATTGACTTTGTAGAGGAGTCAGACGGAGAGTTCTATATCTTTGAGATGAAATGGAATCCTCGCAAAGGGAATGCCAAGTTCCCGAAAGCGTTCCTCGACAACTACAATTGCGCCGCCCAATACGTGGTAACACCTGAAAATTACCTGGATTTACTGACTACAAATAATTTATAGCCATCTGACAATTGCGCTCTAGGGCTCAAAAATATGTTTGGCTTAATTATTGTCGTATGAAATTTTTAGATTAAATTTACACGGAAATAAAAACGCCACTTAGGATTATGAATAGTCGCGACGAACGAAACAAGATTATTGAAGCCATCAACACCAACCACCTGCAGTCAGCAATACGGATGATGACAGATATGGCAGTCAGCGCGGGCAACCATGAAGCTATCGACGATGTGAACCGTTGTGATAACATTTACAATGGTATGCTGCAATATTTGGGTGTGGAGGACCCTTCCCGCAAGGATATGTATGTAGAGCTGAAAGAGATGCTCTATCGCTGTGCCGACACTATCCATTACTATAAGGAGAAACGCGACTCCTCTAGCATATATTTCAGCACTGCTCGCACTCTCGATATTACGAAAAGGGATATGCCTACCATTGTCAATAATATCCTTGACACATGTCGCAAATCACGGGAGACAAAAGACCCTGCGATTAAAGAGCAATACGGCCAAGCTATCAGAGACGGCTTAGAGGAGCTATTCAACGTAATCTGGACCACCCCTCACATCAACAACGGTGACAGCCATCTGCTTATAAATATTTTTGAAGATGAGGTACTTGGTAGAGAGACACAGCAGCAGATATGCACGGCATTGCTACTAAGCCTGGTGGCATATTTCGACGTAGAGAAGCTACACATATTATTGGAGGCGGGCACCGTAGGCGTTTGGAGCGAGGATGTAGCAGCACGCGCCTATGTGGGGGTCATCATCACTTTGTGGCTTTACAAAGACCGCATATCCGGTAACAAGAAGATAATCAAGCTAATAGAGCGCTACGAAGATTTCCTCTTCAAGCCCGGTTTGGTGGAGGGGATAGTGACGGAGATAAACCAAGCCATCGACACCGACCGCATTAACAAGAAGATGGAGGAGGAGATACTACCCGGCATCCAGAACCTACATTCCAACTTCATGTCGCGCTTCAAGGATGAGAAGGAGCGCAAGATGCTTCTCCAGCCGGAGATGAACCCTGAATGGGAAGAGATGCTCTCCAAGACCGGTCTGAAGGATAAATTGCAGGAGTTCAGCGAGCTTCAGATGGAGGGTGGCGACATGATGATGCTGGCATTCTCGCAACTAAAGAGTTATGACTTCTTCCGCAAGGTATCCAACTGGTTCAAGCCATTTAGCTTTACCGACTGCGGACTTGACGGCAAGAACCAGGCGGAGAACGAATTCAGGTTTGACCTAGAATTGATACCCGACACTATCTGCGACAGCGACAAATATTCGTTAACGCTGACATTGAGCCGTATGCCCGAGGCGCAACGCCATCCGCTCATAGAGCAGCTTAAAGAGCAGTTTGAGCAGATTAAGGTTGAACGCATCTCGTCGCTCTCCAAGAGCCTCAAGAGCAACATCCTCGTTAAGGCGCAGATGTATATCCGCTGTATTTACCGCTTCGACAGGCTGTATAAGCAGCGCACGAGTCTCAACAGCATCCTCCCCTCCTTTATCAACGGCATGGAGCTACCAGTGGTCTCGGAATTGTTTAGCGATGATGAGAAACAGATACAAGAGGCGGAGTTCTTCCTCTCACGCGGCTACCACAAGATGGCTGCTGATATGTATGACAAGCTTCTGCTAAACGACGAATTCAAGGATAACGAGCGATATGGCGAGACGTTGCAGAAAGCCGGATATGCTCATCAGTGTTTGGGTGAACGCAGACCGGCACTTGACCTCTATCTCAAAGCGGAATGTTTTGCTACGCAGAATAAGTGGTTGCTCAAGAAGATAGCTGAGCTATACCGCGCAGAGAATGACGCACGACATGCCGAGGATTATTACCGCCGCGCTATGCAATATTACCCCGACGACATCACCCTCACTCACAGCCTGGGCAATGCTCTCTTTGACCAACAACGCTACAAGGAGGCGCTGAAATGCTACTATAAGGTCAATTATATCAAGGGTGACACTATCCGCACGTGGCGTCCTATCGCTTGGTGCGAATATATGGAGGGGAACTACGACACCGCAACGTCATACTATAAGAAAATCTTCACCGACAGCAATGCCGACAGTCAGGACTACATCAACGCCGGGCACTTGGCGCTCGCCGAAAAGGATATAGATAAAGCTGTCATGCTCTATAAACGCAGCATCGAGCTACATAAACAGGGGGAGAAAGAGGGTCGCAAGGCGTTCATCGCGGCTCTACGCTCTGATAAAGAGATTCTCCTCGACAAGGGTATGGAGCAGTATGAGCTGGATCTGGTGTCAGACAAGGTGCTATTCTATTGATATGGATATATACGGACTGATAGGGAAACGGCTGGGGCACTCCTTCTCACGCAGCTATTTCACGGAGAAATTTGCCAAGACAGGGCGCGATGCCGCCTACTGGAACTTTGAGATGCCCTACATTCAAGGGTTTGCGGCAGTGCTGCAGGAGTTTCGCGGCCTCAAGGGGCTGAATGTGACCGTGCCGTATAAAGAGGAGGTGCTCCCCTATCTCGACGAGATCAGCGAGGAGGCGCGTGCCATCGGGGCCGTCAATATGATACGCATCAGCCATGACGCGTCGGGCACGCCACACACCAAAGGGTTCAACACCGACTATATCGGTTTCCGAGACTCGCTGGTAGGCTTTATCCTTGGCGACAAGGTGGTGACGGCAGAGGCGCTCCAAGAGGTCGGCAGAAGGCTTCAGCGCGCCCTTATACTCGGCAATGGCGGTGCAGCAAAGGCCGTCAGATATGCACTACAATCGCTCGGTATAGAGGTGGTGACAGCCTCACGTCATCCCGTCACGGGCAAGACAATAGCGTATAGCGACATCACCGAGGAGCTGCTATCCGGCACTCAACTAATCATCAACGCCACCCCGCTGGGGATGTACCCCAACATTGACGCCGCTCCTGACATACCCTATCACCTACTCAATGCGTCGCACTATTGCTACGATCTAACCTACAACCCTGCCGAGACGCTATTCATGCGTCGCAGCGCCTCCTATGGAGCCTCCGTCATGAATGGCCTCGAGATGCTGCATCGCCAAGCAGAAGCCGCAGGTTTCCTATAAGAATTATAAGACTTATAAGAATTATACGACTCATACGACTTACCCAATTAACCCGACTCAACCATGACCTCACCTTTCATCTTGATAGCAGCTGCAATGATATCCGGTATTCTCGCAGGGGAATATCTGACGTCGTGGTGGATACCTGCCATAACCGCGGTGTTGGGTATCGTCATTTATGCTTATTATATCCGCAAAGGTGTGAGCATCGTCGGTGCGCTCCACACTGCCAACAGACATTGGATATGGATAGCGCTACTCTTCTTCTCCATAGGCATGAGCACGACGCTGATTCATCGTCCGGCAGAATATGACTTCGAGAATGAGATATATCCTCAATGGGCTATGGGGAGGGTGACGGAGATGCGGCAGAGTGCTAAATCTACAGAGATGACAGTGGCTCTGGACGCCTTCTTCGACCTCGACACTATCCAACGTGTCACCAACACTAAGGTCATTCTATGGAGCGACGCTGTGAGCTTCAGTCCCGGCAGCCGCGTGGTCTTCACTCACCATCTGCGCCCCATCACCAACTCCGGCAACGCCCTCAATGAGAACTATGCGCAATATATGCGGCATCGCGGCATCCTCTACTCTCAGAGCGTCAACGACGCGGATATACGCAAGACAGGTGAGGTCCGCGACCTGAACAGCTTCGTGAACCGGTGTCGTGATTGGTGCGTGATACGCCTGGAACGGAGCCGCCTCAACGCTGCCACGCGAGACTTCGTGATGGCTATCCTGCTGGGGTACCGCGACAACCTCACCCCCGACGCCAAGTGCTCGTTTCAGCAATCAGGGCTGTCGCACATTATGGCGCTGAGCGGACTGCATATAGGTATCATCGCCGGCATCCTGAGCATACTTTTCTTTCCGCTAAATATGCTGGGACGGAGGCGCTGGCGATACCTGCTGGTGATTATCGCGCTATGGTGCTACACTATCTTCACCGGCATGGCGCCATCTGCGGTGAGGGCTACCATCATGGCTACGTTCCTAATGGGAGGTATGCTCCTGGAGCTTCGCAGTAGCATGGTCAACGCACTCTTCGCCGCAGCATTCTTCATCCTGCTGTTCACCCCGGGCGCTATCTATGAAGCGGGATTCCTGCTGAGCTTCTCGGCCGCTCTGATTATCTCCCTTTGTATCCAACGTGTCAACCCTATCCAACGCCACGAACATCCTCGCAGCTACAACATATTCTCCATCGTAGCAGTGAGCTTAATCGCCATGCTGGGCACTATGGGGTTGGTGGTTTATTACTTCCATCTCCTACCGGTGGCGTCGTTACCGTTCAATATCCTCCTTGCTATACTACTCCCTATATACCTAACTATCAGCTTTATATACACGATATTTTTATTCATAGGCATAGATGTGGGTTTCCTGGCTACGGTGCTGGAATATGGCTACCGATGGCTCGTGGAGGGCGCGGATGCTATCAACTCATTGGCAGTCGCCAACATACGCGTATATATCCCTGGCATGAGTGTGTGGACCATCTACCTCACCATCGTGGCGGTGATATTAAGGTTATATTATAAGCGGAGGGTGTATAGCTATGCGGCGCTACTGTTTGGCGTCGCCACGGTTTGCGGCATCGCGCTGCTACCCTCCTGCCGTCCCGACGATGGGTTTATCGTGCAACGCAGCAGCGCTCCGGCGATACGTATCTACACCAACGGCTACGAGGATATGCTGCCACTCCCCTCCGCTGCCACTAAGCTCTATGGCATCGGCAAGAAACGTGTGGCATGGATCGACGCCAAGGCCGACACCACGCATAGCACACCATGCGATATGGTTGTGATCGGTTACGGCTGCCAATCGTCGCTAGCGGATATCGCCAAGGCATTCCCTGCAAAATGCTATGTGGGCACGCAAAACATCTATCCACGCCATAGCGAGCAACTCGCCGACGAGGCTAAAGCGCTGCATCTACGTTATCATTGCATCAGAGATGATGGTCCTTACAAAATGTTTGATTAATTTTGCGGCATGAAACCGACCATCGCTTATATTCAGGAGAAGTTCGACAAATTCAACAAACAATATTTCTGTAATCGGCTCCCCCCGATCACTATCCGTCTTAGCAACGCGGCGACGCGCCTGGGGTGCCTGAAACATAAATACCGCACCAACCTTTTTGGCAAGCGTGAGAACTACGATTTCTCGCTATGGATAAGCACGCGCTACGACCTTCGTGAGGAGGTGGTGGAGGACACCATTATCCATGAGATGATCCACTATTTCATCGCCTATTTCCATCTGCCCGACACGGGTCCTCACGGCCCTATGTTCCGCAAATTCATGGATGAGATCAACCGCATCAGTGGCAGAAACATCACGGTGCGACACCGCAGCGACACACTCGAGCGCGACACCGACAGCCACGTCAGACGCAACTATATCTGCGTCACTGAATGGATCGACGGCAACCGCTATCTCACTGTCTGCGCCAGCACTTGTATCTTCAAGATACACAGAGCGTTCCGCAGCTCACCAAAGGTGGTGGATATACAATGGTATTTCAGCACCGACAGCTACTACAACCGCTACCCCACGTCGCGCACACCACGCGCCTACCGCATCTCCGACGACGACTACGAGCAGTATGTGCTCACTGCCAAAGAGTGCATCTGCGACGGATATTCCCTACATCTCAAATAACTCTCCGCGCAGGCTCAAACCATCCGGGATAAAAAGAAAATAGGACACGCCGATTGGCATGTCCTATTCATATCGTAGTTAAAAACTAATTACTCAGCAACTACATCGAAATCGATCTCGATAGAAACCTCTTTGTGGGGTTTCACAGTAGCTTTGTAAGAGCCGAGCTCTTTAACGTTCTCGTTGAGGAAGATGATCTTGCGATCAACGTTGTGACCAAGAGCCTCGAGAGCGTTAGCGATTTGGATGTTGTTCACGCTACCATAGATAGAGCCGTTTGCGGCAGCTTTAGCAGAGATAGTGAGTTTCACGCCCTCAAGAGTTTTAACGAACTCTTCAGCGTCAGCTTTGAGCTTAGCGATTTTGTGAGCGCGTTGTTTGAGGTCCTCTTCGAGTTGACGCAAAGCAGATTTAGAAGCGATAACGCCAAGACCTTGAGGGATAAGATAGTTGCGGCCGTAACCATCCTTTACCTCGACAATATCATCTTTGTAACCAAGACCGGCTACGTTTTCTTTCAATATCAGTTTCATTGTTTGAATTTTTGTCGTTAAAAAATGGTTATTTATTATTTCAACAAGTCAGCTACGTAGGGCAGAAGAGCGAGGTGACGAGCACGCTTCACTGCTTTAGCCACACGGCGTTGGAACTTGAGAGAAGTGCCGGTGATACGACGGGGAAGGATTTTGCCTTGCTCGTTAAGGAATTTCTTAAGGAACTCAGGATCCTTGTAGTCGATGTATTTGATACCGCTGCGTTTGAAACGGCAGTATTTTTTCTTTTTAACGTCAACCGACAGGGGGGTAAGATAACGAATTTCGCCGTTTGCTTGTGCCATGATTTAGTCCTCCACTGTTTCTGCAGCTTTTGCTGCGGGTTCAACATTTGCTTTTGCAGCTCTCAAATTGCGACGTTTCTCAGCGTACTCTTGAGCATATTTCTCAAGACGGAATGTGAGGAAACGAAGCACTCTCTCGTCGCGACGGAACGCTACTTCGAGTTTTTTGATCAACTCCGGATTGGATTTGAACTCCAAAAGGTTGTAAAATCCGGTGGATTTCTTTTGGATGGGATAGGCGAGTTTGCGCATTCCCCAATTTTCTTCATTGACAATCTCGGCGCCATTCTGGGTCAAGAAGCCTTTGAATTTTTCCACCGCTTCCTTCATCTGGGGTTCAGACAAAACGGGAGTCAAAATGAAAACGGTCTCGTAATGGTTCATTTTTCTTTGTTAATTGTATGATTGTTAATTACTTACGGTTTATATCCGAACTAGTCGCATACAAAACCGAGTGCAAAGTTACAACTTTTTTATCAATTATGCAAATATCCGCCCACCCCGCTCTTTAAAAGATTCAATCAAACTCTCATCAATGCTCTTTGCTAATTAGCCGCAATATCCAGGTGATGACAGTTCTGACTCGGTTTAGCAACCTAAAATAGCATAAATGACGATTGTATCTCTTTATGAACGCTCGCGAATCAAAGTTACCACATTGATTTTGTGTCGCTATCCAGACTTTATCCGCAGGAAGATGCGCTAATACCGGATTATAATTCGTAATTGAAC
>CAZLJS010000044.1:0-10993 GCA_964559895.1 uncultured Sangeribacter sp. | reverse complement strand
TCTCAACGACTGCAGCGTGATCTTCCTCTCCGACGCACTTAGCGTGAGCGGCACCGATGCTTACGACATGCTCATCGCCATGGCCTCCGTAGATGGTGTCCCCGCTGCTAAATTAGCATTGGCAGCTTCTACCACTCAAACTGACGACAAAGTCACCGGCTGGCTCAGCAATGGCGACTATGCTCTCAACGGCCTCGCCACTTGGGCTATGGGCGCTAAACTCGCCGGTGTAGGTGTCATCAACGTGGAGCGTGACTACTACAATCCATCGTTTGTGTTCCCATTCACTCGCAATCTTATCACTTCAGTTAATCCTCTCGTTAAATAGCATACCATCATGAAAAAACAATATATTCTATCGATGGCACTACTCCTGGCAGGAGCTCTGAGCAGCTGCCAAGACGATATGGAGACCTTCGACAACAAAGTGTTTGACAACGCCTCCGAAAAAACCAGCACCATTCTTCTCCAAGGAGAGGATGAGGCTACCGGCACGGCACAAGCTGCCATCGCTATGCCGTTGGACTATGACTTGTCAGTGACCTACAAGGCCGACGCCTCATTGGTAGATGCTTACAACGCCATCTACGCCGACAACGCTATCGCGCTCCCCGCTGCCAACTATCGCATCGACGAGCCTACTGTAGTGATCTCTCGCGGTGGTGTCACCTCCAATGACCTTGAGGTAGCTTTCGTCAACCTCACCAGCTTGGACAGAGACAAAACTTATGTATTGCCGGTGACTATCGCCGACAGCAAGCTCCCCGTGTTGCAAAGCAACCGCACCTTCTACTTCGTAGTTAAGGGCGCCGCTTTGATCAACGTAGTAGCTAATATCTCTAAGAACTATCTTGAGCTCGCCAACCCGGGCAGCGCTACAGGTCTCGAGGGTATGACTCAGATCACTGTAGAAGCACTCCTCTACCCCAACGACATGAGCGGCACCGACCACGAGGCTGGTATCTCCACATTCATGGGTATCGAGGGTGGCTTCCTCTTCCGTTTTGGTGACGCAGGTCTTGATCCCTCACAGCTCCAAGTAGCAACCTCCAATGGCAACGTTACCGACCCCGCTTGGCGCATCGAGTCCGGCAAATGGACATTCCTCTCTATCACCTTTGATAGCGAGACAGGTGCTGTCAACGTTTACTTCAACGGTATCAAGAAGGGCGATACTCAATACTCCAACTATCGCAGTGCTGTCAACTGGAACACCAAAGACTTCCTCATCGGTAAGTCATATAGCAACAGCCGCTGGTTTGAAGGCTACATCGCTGAGGCTCGCGTATGGAACCGCGTACTTGACCAATCAGAGTTCATGGCTACCAACTATTTCTACACTGTAGATGCCGCTTCCAATGGCCTCACCGCTTACTGGAAATTCAACGAAGGCGCCGGCAAGGCAGTGAAAGACTATGTCAATGGCTATGATATGCTCGCCAACGAGTCTATCGATTGGATAGCAGTGGAACTTCCCGAAAATTAAACCAACCACCTAAAAGAAAAAATAAATGAAACTATATAATTTATTCGCATTTGTGGCTGTAGCGGGAGCATGTCTCACCTCATGCAGCGATGATATCGTGCTCGGTTCAGAGGATGATAGCCGCTATCAACCGGCCTCCTCTGATGAGATGATTTACGTCACCGACGCTCAAGGCAAACGCACCTACTCCACATTGGAATTCAATCAGAGCGGCAGCATGACATTGCAACTCAATGCCACCACCGCCGCCAAGAGAGAGTGCAAGGTAACGTTCACCTACGACACTGCCGCCCTCGATGAGTACAACACAGCACAAGGCACCGCCTACACCGCGTTTCCTCAAAACTGCGTGACACTCTCAGACAGTGGTGTGGTAACACTCGCAGCAGGTAGCAACGTCTCCGCACCTATCACTGTCAATGTCACCAGCTCCAGCTCACTCTCCAGCGATGTCACTTACGTGATACCATTGCGCGTTTCAGTCACCGGTGGCGACGCTACTCTCGGTGATCTCGACACCACTCGCCTAATCTTCGTCAAAGACCTCACTACACTCCCCGACTGCACTAAGACCGGCATCGACGCCAACGGCAACACTGTCAAAGGCGCTACCATCTTTAGCTGTATGGAGGTCAACGATACTAACCCGCTCAACAACCTTTCGTTCAAATTGGCTAGCACAGGCAAGTATCTCTTTGACGCAGTGATCCTCTTCTCTGCCAACATCAACTACAACTCAGAGACAGGCCGCGTATATGTAAGCCTCAACGAGAACGTGCAAGCGATCCTCGACAACCGCGACAAATATATCAAGCCACTCCAAGACCATGGCATGAAAGTCATCCTCGGTATCCTTGGCAACCACGACCGCTCCGCGATCACTAACCTTGCCGACGACACTGCTCGTGATTTCGCTCGCGAGATCAAAGCTCTCTGCGACGCTTACAATCTCGATGGTGTATTCTACGATGATGAGTATTCATCACCCATCACTCCCGCTCCTGAGGGCTTCGTTACTCCAAGCAAAGAGGCTGCTTCTCGCTTGATGTATGAGGTTAAGAAGATCCAACCCGAGCGCTGGAACGTAGTTTATGTATATGGCAACATCTCCAGCTTGACAGCTGTGGATGGCGTGCAACCCGGCGACTTCATCGACTTCGCTTTGCATGACTATGGTAGAGGTTACGACTTGACCGACAACTATCCCGGTCTTCCCAAATACAACATGGGTATGGGCTCTCAAGAGTTGAACTATGGTTACTATCAGACCGAAGAGACTCTGAAAGGCTATTGGGATAAAGGCTATGGTTCTCACATGGTATTCGCCTTGGATCAAAGCCGTTCTAACTTCCAAAGTCGTCAGATGACAGCCCTCCAAAACGTGGCTAAGGCTTACTTTAACGACGATGTAGTTTACGACGGAAACTTCTATTCTAAAGACTGGTAATAGATCCGGTCGATGATGCTTCTGTGGCATCTCGACATGATGTATTTGACTTATAACTGAGAGGTTAGTGATTATCTCAACTCGTGGATCGTGTTGGTGTCACTAACCTCTTATAAATAGATAATAATCGGATAGATACGTCGTTAAATATATAAACATCTTTAATTTTACCGACAATGTATAACAACGACAAGAGAACAGTCATCACCCTCGATGCAGGTGGCACCAACTTAGTGTTTGGCGCTATGCGTGGATGTGAATATATCGTAGAGCCGGTGTCTTACCCCTCCAACGCTCATGACTTGGACCTTTGCCTTCAAACGATGGTCAAGGGCTTCACTGAGATTATCAATAAGCTCGACACCGCTCCGGTGGCTATCAGCTTCGCCTTCCCCGGTCCGGCAGACTACCCCAATAGCATCATCGGTGGATTTCTGCCCAACTTTCCCTCCTTCCGCGAGGGGGTGGCATTAGGTCCTTTCCTTCAAGAGAAATTCGGGATACCTGTATTTATCAACAATGACGGCGACCTCTACGCCTTCGGCGAGGCGCTGGGCGGTATCCTCCCCGAGATTAACGAGAAGCTGGAGAAAGCGGGCAGCAATAAGCGCTACCACAACCTTCTAGGCTATACCTTCGGCACCGGCTTCGGTGTGGGTATGGTGGTCAACGGGGAGCTCAACCGCGGCGACAACTCCTGCGTGGAGACCTTCTGCTTGCGCCATAAGAACCATCCCGAGTGGATCGTGGAGGAGGGCGTGGCTGTGCGCGCCGTGAAACGTGTGTATGCCGAGAAATCGGGCGACGTGAACCACACCTTTGAGCCGAAGGATATCTGCGGCATCGCCGACGGCACCATCCCCGGTGACCAAGAGGCTGCCAAGGCTGCGTTTGCCGAATTTGGCGAAGTGGCGGGCGACGCTATCGCTACTGCTGTGCAGCTCACCGATGGTTTGGTAGTGATCGGTGGTGGCATCACAGCCGCAAAGAAATATATCATGCCTTCACTGCTGGGCCAACTCCGCTCAGAGATTAAGACGGTGAAAGGTGATGCCGTGCGCCGCGTACAAATGGAGGTGTTTGACCTCGACGATGACGCTCAATTTGAGAAATTCGCCAAGGGTGAGAGCCGTCAACTCAAGATCTACGGCACCGACAAATATACCACCTACGATCCGATGAAACGCATCGGCGTGGCCATCTCCAAGATGGGTGCCAGCAAGGCTATCTCCGTAGGCGCTTATGCCTTCGCGCTCTCTCAACTCGACAGCAAAAAATAAGTAGATATCACTAAATGATAATGCCCCGGAGAGGTCTCCGGCTCCGGGGTTATATTAGATTTCAATAGGTTCAGTATCTGTGAAAATTACAACAAAGGAAACATATTAATCATTAACACTATGCAAAACAACAACCCCTCAATGCCGTGGCAGGATCGTCCGGCAGGCTGCACCGATGTGATGTGGCGTTACAGTGAGAATCCTATCATTGGGCGCTACGCTATCCCCACATCCAATTCTATCTTCAACAGCGCCGTGGTACCCTTCAATGGTGGCTACGCAGGTGTGTTCCGTTGCGACAACCGCGCTGTGCAGATGAATATCTTCGCCGGTTTCAGCAAGGATGGCGTCAACTGGGAGATAGAACATGAGCCTATCAAGTTTGTAGCAGGCAACACCGAGATGATCGAGTCTGACTATAAATATGACCCCAGGGTTACCTGGATCGAGGACCGCTTCTGGATCACTTGGTGCAACGGCTACAACGGCCCGACTATCGGCATCGGTTACACCTTCGACTTCAAGACTTTCTATCAGTGCGAGAACGCCTTCTTGCCTTTCAACCGCAACGGCGTGCTCTTCCCCGAGAAGATTAATGGTAAATATGCTATGCTGAGCCGTCCCAGCGACAACGGCCACACCCCCTTTGGCGACATCTTCATCAGCTATAGCCCCGACATGAAGTATTGGGGTGAGCATCGCTGTGTGATGAAGGCCACACCGTTTGAGGATAGCGCATGGCAATGTCTCAAGATTGGCGCGGGCGCTGTGCCTATCGCTATCGAAGAGGGCTGGCTCATCTTCTACCACGGCGTGATCCGCACTTGCAACGGCTATCGTTACTCTATGGGCTCGGCAATCCTCGACCGCAACAATCCCTCAAAGGTGCTCTACCGCACTCAACCCTATCTGATAGCTCCGGCAGCGCCCTACGAGTTGGCGGGCGACGTGCCCAACGTGGTATTCCCCTGCGCGGCACTCACCGACGGCGACAGAGTGGCTGTGTATTACGGTGCTGCGGATACTACCGTTTGCCTCGCTTTCGGCCACATCTCCGAAATCGTGGAATTTACTAAAAACAACAGCTTAAAAACGCTATAAATTTATGACACTACGTCGATTCATATTCTCTGTATCGGCAATCCTCGGCATGGGCATCCCCTATGCCGAGGCTATCTCCTCACCGACAGACACCTCAGTATTGCAGTGGGTAAACCCCTTCATCGGCACCACTAATTTCGGCACTACTAACCCGGGAGCGGTGGTTCCCAACGGCATGATGTCTGTTGTGCCGTTCAACGTTATGGGCTCCGACCTCAACCGCTACGACAAGGATAAGCGCTGGTGGTCCACCCCCTACGACACCACCAACAGTTTCTTCACCGGCTACGCTCACGCGGCGCTGAGCGGTGTGGGATGTCCCGATATGGGATCGCTGCTGACCATGGCCACCACAGGGGAGATTGAGCCCGACTATACTAAATATGGATCGCTATACAGCGGGGAGAAGGCCTCCCCGGGTTTCTACACCAACCGACTGACGAAATACGACATACTGACCGAGGCTACCGCTACGGCACGCACCTCCGCGGAGAGATACACCTTCCCCGGTGGTAAGGGTAATATCCTTATCAACCTGGGCGAGGGGCTCACCAATGAGAGCGGCGCCACGGTGAAGCGCGTCAGCGATACCGAGATAGAGGGGAGCAAGCTTCTCGGCACCTTCTGCTATAATCCGCAGGCGGTGTTCCCCATATATTTTGTGATGCGAGTGAGCAAGAAGCCTTCCGCATCGGGCTACTGGAAGATGCAACGCGAGATGAGCGATGTGGAGGCGGAATGGACCCCCGACAATGGCACGTATAAGCTATATACCAACTATGGTCGCGAGCTCTCGGGCGACGACATAGGCTATTGGTTCACCTACGAGGATATGGCACCTGGCGAGACCGTGGAGGTGCGCATGGGTATCTCCTTCGTTTCCACCGCCAATGCCCGTGAGAACCTGGATAAGGAGCAAGCAGGTCTATCCTTCGACGAGATATTGGCCAACGCCCGCTCTCGCTGGGCCGACGACCTTAACCGCATACAGGTGGAGGGTGGCACTGACGATGAGCGTACCATCTTCTATACGGCCCTTTACCACACGCTCATCCACCCCAACGTACTCAACGACGTCAATGGTGAATACCCCGTGGCAGGTGGCTTCTCAGACGGTAAGGTAGCCGAAGGACATGACCGCTATACCGTCTTCTCTCTATGGGATACCTACCGCAACCTACATCAGCTGCTCACACTGGTTTATCCGGAGCGACAGAATGATATGTTGCAAAGCATGGTGGAGATCTCGCGCGAGAGTGGCTGGCTGCCCAAGTGGGAGCTGTATAGCCGCGAAACGTTTACCATGGAGGGAGACCCTGCCATACCGGTCATCGTGGATAGTTGGCGCAAAGGGCTCCGCGGATTCGACATGGAGCAGGCCTATGCGGCTATGAAGCGTTCAGCGACCACTCCGGGTAAGGATAACCCGCTACGTCCCGACATTGACCCGTATATAGAGCGTGGATATATCCCGTTGGGTTTCTTCGCCGGAGACCTCTCGGGCGACAACTCCGTGGCTCACGCCTTGGAATATTACGTTGCCGACAACGCTCTAGCATGGCTCGCAGAGGAACGTGGCGACAAGGATTTCGCCAAGCAGCTGCGCCAACGCTCATTGGGTTATAAACACTATTATTCCAAGGAGAGCGGCACGCTGCGTCCGCTCAACGCTGATGGCTCGTTCCTCACCCCCTTCGATCCCTGCCAAGGGGAGAACTTCGAGCCGGTGACCGGTTTCCACGAGGGCTCGGCATGGAACTATACCTTCTATGTGCCGCACGATATACCGGGGCTGATAAAGCTGATGGGTGGCAATCGCAAGTTTGTGGATAAGCTCAACAAGGTTTTCGACGAGGGGCTATATGATCCCTCCAACGAGCCTGACATCGCCTATCCCTACCTCTATAGCCGCATCTCGGGCGAGGAATGGCGCACGCAGCAACGTGTCTCTGAATTGCTAAAAGCGCATTTCCACAACGCACCGGATGGCATCCCGGGCAACGACGACACCGGCACCATGTCGGCATGGGCGGTCTTCTCCATGATGGGACTTTATCCCGACACTCCCGGTGAGCCATACTACACGCTCACCACTCCCCTATTTGACCGCATCGACATCAACCACGGTGAGATAGTGATAGAGAAGGAGAACGCGACATCGACACCTTCGGGCATCATCACCGGCATCACTCTTGGTGGTAAGAAGCTCAACGGCTACCGCATCTCGCACGCCGACCTCATGGCGTCGCCCACGCTGAAATTTACAGTGAAATAACGACTCCGCCTCTTATACGATACACGCCCGGCCCCCTTCCAGGTCGGGCGTAATTCATATAGGCGACTTAATCACGAGCAGGCTTCAGCTCCGCAGTCGATGTGTATTGAGAAGTCAAACAAAAGGAGAGTGTCAACAAAAGGACGGGGTAAAGCAAAAGGAAGACCTTTTGAACAGAACAGCTCCGCACTACGCCAAACTACGCTAAACTCTACTAAAAAAGCAAAGCCCGCGTATCCTCATCTTTTCACTTCTTGACTAAGCCTACGATGAAGTGCGGCGATAAGGCAGCCCCGAGAGGGACTAATTTGTAGGAAACCCAGCAGAAGCGAGCCGAAGACGAGCCGAAGTTAAGTATCTTTTTGAACAGGGCAGCTCCGCACTACGCATAGAGCCGACGATGAAGCGCGGCGATGAGGCAGCCCCGAGAGGGGCTGATTTTGTAGGTAACCCCGCAGAAGCGAGCCAAAGGCGAGTATCTGCGGGGTTAGGCATAGAGGCTGAAAAGCATGCCGAGAGGTATGCTTTTGTGCTGGAGCAAAGACTCACCAATACAAGCATAGGCTTACAAATACGAGCAAACGCCATCATTGCTATTATATACGATTTTACTACTGCCCGAGGATAGTCACTTCGCATATTAAAAAAAGTTAAATCTAGACAGAAACAGCTCTTTACCGCAAATAAGCTTTGTCAAAAAAAAAAAATGTTAACTTTGAGCGCAAAACAGTTGTAAACTGTTGGGAAGATTACACACCCTTGGCAATTCGGCCTCGTGCTGAAAGGTGTGGAACGGCTCATCTTCCTTGACTAACCTATGTCTAAATTAAACATATTTTTGCGTCCCGTTTGGCAAATATTTAGCTATGTCAGCCGTTATTGGCTTGATATACAAAATGACGCAATTATAATATGTTACAATCTTACAACATATACCACAATACAGAGCATCCCTACCAAGAGAGCTCACTCATATTAATAGAGCGCTACGCTCTTTACCACCCACGCATTATACCAAATGTATTTACCGATTGCGATGCAGCACAGCATCACGACCGGCACTAATCCGTATATCAACAACAACCTCAAAAAATACAAAGAACATGAGACGAAAACTATTTAAAATCTTAGTATGCTTATGTGCTTTAATAATAGGCACGTCGGCTACTTTTGCACAAGATGGGCAATCAAAAGCCATAGCCCTGTGTCATGAGGCAGATTCTATATTAGATGCTGTTTTAAGAGGAGTTAAGTACAAGGATTTATCAGTAAGCCCTCAGCTTGTAAAAAATGGATTCGAGCTAAATGCCCAAGCACTTGCACAACCAGGAATTGATTTTGATTTATATCAGACAATTATGGAACATCGACGGTATTATTGCTCAGAGTTTAGTGAGCAACACACGGTATGCGACGGCTCTGCATTTAGAGAAAACGAACAAAACGTGGGTAATTATAATTACATCAAAGTCCCAGCCAACAAAGCGGATGAGTACATATCATTGTTTAAGGCAAAGGCAGAAGCCGGCGATACATATGCGATGATTTCTCTTGCAAATTTATACGTCAGATTTGCTACATACGAACGGCGCGAAGTGACTGTTCCCAATCCAAAGAAACCGGGAAAAACCAAAAAGGAGAAAGTAACTGACTGGTTTGCGCCCAACGGAGAATTTGCTGCAGAAAGATATATGTATTGGATGAAGAAAGCTATTGAACTAGGCAATCGAACAGCAATGTACGTATTAGGCATAGAGTATGTAGGGACAGAACCGGAGAACTATGTTCGTAAACATAGCTTGAATTATATTCCAGCGCAAATGATATCAAATAATCCCGTATTTTCAGAAGCTACATTTGCAAATGGCATTAACCTTCTTGAGCAGGCTTCTGATAAAGGCAATTTTGATGCCACTAAATTATTAGTCACACTCTATGATTCTACGGATCAAGAGAAATCTGGCCGATATTTCCTTGATGGAGTTAAATTAGCCTATAAAAATGGATATTATAGTTATCTTATTTACGTGGCTAATGCTTACTTTGATCGAAATAATTATGAAGCTGCTAAAAGTTATTATGAAGCAGTAGTTGCAAAGACGAATTCAAAATACGCAATTAGTCGAATAGGCGATTTATATCTTAATGGTGCAGGAGTCCAACAAGATATAGATAAAGCCATAGAATTGTATATTAAAGCAGACAATTACAGTTCTATTGTTCAACAAGCTGATGAATACAATACACAACAAGATTATAACTCAGCTAAAAGATTATATGAAATCGCAGCAACGAATTCAAAATACGCAATGAATCGATTAGGCGATTTATATTTTAATGGAACAGGAGTTAAACAAGATATAAATACAGCCAAAGAATGGTATAAAAAAGCAGGCAATGATGATGCTATACGTAGTTGTGATGATATACTTTATGGTAAATACATTAATTTGCCATTTTCCATAGAAAAAGTATATGGTACATTCTATTGGAAGAACAACAATTTGGTAAATAAATCAGGTAAAATAATCATTCCCGCAAATAAATACGACAAGGTTTTATTTGATAGTGATGTGATAATTGTGAAGAAAAAGGGTAAATATGGAGCTGTGACATACAAGGGTACGCAAATTGTAGCACCGATATATGATACGTATTCAGGACATGGTTCTAAAGAAGGGAGACTATTGTTTGCAAATGATTCAAAAAATGGCGGAAAATGTTTTGTTTTCTCATTAAAAGGGCAACTTCTAACTTCTCGTGCTTTTACATATAGCCAAAAATACACCATGCTCAATTGGATGAAGGAATGGTTGGGATATTACTATGAGCCGCTATATGAACAATAATACATAAGAAACGAGCCATATGTAATCTATATTTTAGTTGTAAATCCGATGGTTAGGGTTTATTACAAAAATTAGTAAACAGTCACATTGCAGCGACTAATAAAGATGTTGAGAAAAAGGGAGGCTGCCTAATCTGAGAGGTTAGGCAGCCTCTCGTATCTTTGTGAGACTGTTTATCGGCATCGGTGGCGGTAGTCGTCGCTGGTTTCACCGTTTCAGAGTCTGTAGGTGACTATTGAGCTACCACTGGAAATGTTTTTACTTAGTAGCAATCTCTTCGGTTCTGTCGTAGAATTTCATGCGCAATAAATTTATTATAGAAACCGCCGTTTCCGAAACCCCGGTTTCTATTTGCGAAATTACATAATTATCTTGATTGGTCCAAATAAATATGAGTATAATTGTCTGTATAATCATTGGTTTGGCCGCCGGTATTCCTACCTACATAAGCATAATGCGTGATTACAAACGATTATTGAATTAGGGAATAACATGAAGCATCTCATCAGTGCGGTTACCGCAATCTATCTTCTTCTGTATCTTCTTCTGAAACAG
>CAZLJS010000043.1:0-11086 GCA_964559895.1 uncultured Sangeribacter sp. | reverse complement strand
ATCATAAACGGATTCTCGTATCATAAACGGTGTAGGGACGCTCCTTGGAGCGTCCGCTTGACAGCAACCTGTGCACTCCGCTTTACAGCGTCCTTTTTACAGCAACCTTTTCATAAAAAAATAGGGCCCGCCACGTGGCGAGCCCTGTATTGTTGGTAATGGCTGGATTACAATGCTAATGGAGTGTATTCCAAGTCAAATGCTTCAGCTACTGCTTTGAAAGTGATCTTGCCGTCAACGACATTCACGCCCTCAGCGAGGCCGGCATCTTTGCGGCAAGCCTCTTGCCATCCCATATCAGCCAAACGAAGGGCATAGGGCAGTGTGGCGTTGGTAAGAGCGAGTGTGGATGTGAAAGGCACAGCACCCGGGATGTTGGCAACAGCATATTGTATCACGCCGTCAACAAGGAATGTAGGCTCTGAGTGGGTTGTGGGGTGAGAGGTCTCGAAGCAGCCACCTTGGTCGATAGCTACGTCAACCATCACGCTACCCGGTTTGAGCAGTTTCACCATATCTTTAGTGATGAGGTGAGGTGTCTTAGCGCCGGGGATGAGCACGCTACCGATTACGAGGTCGGTGTCGGGAAGCTCATTCTCGATATTGTGAGCTGAGGAGTAGAGAGTCTTAACGTTCTTAGGCATAGTCTCAGCGCAGTGACGCAATACGGGGAGGGAGATATCGGTGATAGTGACATCAGCACCAAGACCGGCAGCCATCAAAGCGGCATTGCGACCTACTACACCGGCGCCGAGTACCAATACTTTTGCAGGTTTCACACCGGGGACGCCACCCATGAGCTTACCTTTGCCACCTTGCGGTTTCTCGAGGAAGCGGGCACCCTCTTGTACAGACATACGTCCTGCTACTTCGCTCATAGGGATAAGCAATGGCAGAGTGCCTTGGCGGTCGCGTACTGTCTCGTAAGCGATACAAGTAGCACCGGATTTGATCATAGCGTCCAGCAAGGGGCGGTCTGAAGCGAAGTGGAAGTAAGTGAAGAGCAATTGACCCTTTTTGCAGAGAGCATATTCCGGCTCGATAGGCTCTTTCACTTTCAGAATCATGTCAGCGATGGCGTAAGTCTCTTCAATGGTAGGAAGGATAGTGGCGCCTGCTGCTACATATTCCTCATCAGCAAATCCGCTGCCTTCGCCCGCAGTGTGCTGTACATAGACCTCGTGGCCATGTTTTACTAGTTCTTTGACTCCGGCGGGAGTTGCTCCCACGCGATTCTCATTGTTTTTAATCTCTTTAGGTATTCCGATTTTCATAACGGTATCTGTTTTTTAAGATTCACGCCCAAAGTTAATATTTTTTGTTTGGATTGCAATAAGTTTTTGCAATCTTTTTTCTAAACAGTTTTTAATCGTATATTCTTTGTATTTATATAATTACACGATTTATCGACATAATGTTTCGCACCGAGCCATAATGCTGGCAGAAAAAAATATTCCCGGCAGAATGACTAGCAAATCTACCGGGATGTAACACTGCAAAAATTGTTGTGATTCATAAAGTAAACACTTTAAAGATGATAAAAGTTGCCGTTAAAATCATAAAAAAGTAAAATAAAAGTAATCGCTGCTTAATCTGCAAAATGCCGAAAATATTTTGTACTTTTGCAACAGCATATCAATAATACAAGATGAAACCGATAATAGTAGTGCCATGTTACAACGAGGAGGCTGTGCTGCGCGATACCACAGCGGCGTTGCTGGAGGTGCTTGACAGTCTGGCAGAGGAGCGTCTCATCGAGGATGGCGCTATCCTATACGTTGACGATGGTAGCCGCGACAATACCTGGAAGCTCATTGAGGGGTTCTCCACGCAATATAACCGTGTGAAAGGTCTTAAATTGGCTCACAATGAGGGGCATCAGCTGGCGCTCTGGGCAGGATTGGAAGCCGCCGCGGAGAGCGAGTATGACGCCGCTATATCCATCGACGCCGACCTGCAAGACGACACAGCGGTGATACGCGACATGATAGTGAAATTCCTCGCCGGCAACGATATCGTCTATGGCGTGCGCAAAGAGCGCAACACCGACACTTGGTTTAAGAAGCACAGCGCACAGGCGTTTTATAAGCTCATGCGCAAGCTGGGCGGTGACATCGTGTATAACCATGCCGATTTCCGCTTGATGAGCCGTAGGACGCTGCAAGCGCTGATGTCATATCCCGAGCGCAACCTATTTCTCCGTGGACTGGTGCCCACGCTGGGGTTCAGCACCGATTGCGTATATTACGACCGCAAGGAGCGCATGGCAGGGGAGTCTAAGTACCCGCTGAAGAAGATGATAAGCTTTGCCCTGGATGGCATCACATCCTTCTCGGTGAAGCCGTTGCGCCTCATCACAGGCTGTGGCGTGGCGATAATGCTACTCGCCTTCGCTGCCATCATTTACGCGTTATGCGTATTCTTCAAGGGCAACGTCATCCCAGGATGGACATCTCTGTTGATATCCCTCTGGTTCATAGGTGGTGGCATACTCACTGCCATTGGCATCATCGGCGAATATATCGGTAAGATATACAAGGAGGTGAAGCGACGTCCACGTTACTTCATCGAGAAACGGATAGAATAATCAATTGCGTTTAAGCGATTGTACCTATCTATTTGTAATTCAGGCAAATAAACATTATTTATATATTAAACAGTACATCAATGCAAAAGCTCTTTAAGTGGATTTATATGGCCACCATAGTGGCTGTGATGACGTCATGCAATATGTTTGGCGGTGGCAACAGTGTAGATTACATCCCGGTAAAAACTGATAGTGATGAGAAATGGGGCATGGCAGACGCCGATGGCAACATTCTCTTCAGTGATGAATTTGAGAACGAGCCCACTTGCGCCATCAATGGCTATTTCACAGTGCAAGAGGGTGACGGATACTCAGTGTATAAGGCAGAGAAGAGCCCGATATTGGTCAATGGCCTCGAGAACCTTAAGTGGGCGGGCGCTATGTCGGAGGGTATCATCCCTATCGTGCGCAAAGACCATATTGAGTATGTCAACGATAAAGGTGAACGCCAATTCTCCCTCAAGGAAGTAGCCGGATCGGAAGTCACCTCCGTGGCGCCGTATTTCACCGACGGATTGGCTATCATACTCCTCGACAATGGCAAAATGGGCGCTATCAATCCCAAAGGTGACGTAGTGATACAGCCTGTCTATTCCGGACTTAACATGTTTCACAATGGCTATGCCGTAGCGGCCAAAGGTGACGCTTCTGACCAAAAGTATATGGTCATCAACAGCAAGGGTGAGACGGTGGTGAAACTAAAGAAAGGTATGACCCCCGTATCCTCATATGTGGAGGATGACATTCTCGCCATCTCCAACGGTGACCATTACGGATTTATCAATATGAAGGGTGAAGTGATGCACGCTCCGTCGAAAGTGTGCGGCATCGGTAGCTACAATAGTAAATACTACGTCTTCACCAACGATGAAGATATGAAAGGTGTGATGTCGATGAACAACGAGGTGGTGGTGCGTCCCAAATATGAGGGCGTCGTTATCCGCGGCGACAAATTCATCTGCTACAACGATAAGAAAGTGAGTGTGCTCAAAGATAATGGCGAAGAGAGCGGTTCCATCCGCGACGTGATGGGTGTGATCGACGCTAAAATTGCATTCCTCGGCTTCTCCACCGACTTCGACCTTATCTCCGGCGACAACGACGCTGTGGCGCTCTACGACATAGATTGCAAGAAGGTAGGCAGAAATGAGTATTCCAATATGGGTCTCAGCCTCAGCATCGACAATATTATGTCGAGTGTTGACTTCGGCGAGGAGGCACCCGTTGAGGTGGTGGCCGACGAGCCGTTTGATTACAGCGATATGGTATGCCACAACCTCTTGGACGATTCAGACCTTGTCAACCGCACCAAACGTGAGCTACGCTTAATGCGCAACACTATTTTCGCTCGCCATGGCCGCATCTTCGTGAGCGAAGACTTGCAAGAATACTTCAGCAAATTCAGCTGGTATTATCCTGTGAGAGAGGATGTCTCGGTAAATGAATTGACGGAAATAGAGAATCACAACCTAGTATTAATCCAACGCTATGAATAGGAAGCTTTGTGCGGCAATAGGATTATTGCTGCTCCTAGGCGCTTGTACCTCAGAGGATAAGCAGAAAAGTAGCACCGACGTCGCCGAGACTACGACGTCGCCAACAGCCACCGACACAGTGCCGGAGGTATCCGATCCCCGCATCGAGGCGTTGCTGGAGGCATATCCCGACTTCATCACCGCGATAAAGGACAACAAGGTCTATCTCTCCGATGGCACCGATATCCCCTACAACGACGGCAAGGAGAAGGACTTCCTGCAGAAACTCGACAATAGCGACGTGGAGGATATGTTTAGCCTGGAATACACCTCCAACCATGGCGTGCCCAAATATCTGGCCGACGCTGGACGTAGCCGTTGCGAACTGCTCTTCAGAAAGATGTATGGTTCCAGCGCCGCAGAGGTGTCGGAGAACCTTGTTGATGTCTCCTGGTTTGGCGAAAAGATAAAGTTCACCGCGGTAAATGGTGCGGCGGAGAAGCTCAAGCAGGTGGCACAGGAGCTGGAGAACTCTCCCGAGCTAAAGAAATATATGAAGTGCAGCGGCACCTTCTATTGGCGCCAGGTGAGAGGTGCGCAACGCCTCAGCGCTCATAGCTACGGCATCGCCATCGACATCGCCGTCGATTACTCCGACTATTGGCACTGGAAGTTCCCCAATGCCTCCGAAACGGATAAGGTCAAGTATGCCAACAAGATACCGCTCAAGATAGTCGAAGCGTTTGAACGCCACGGATTTATCTGGGGTGGCGCATGGTATCACTACGACACTATGCACTTTGAATATCGACCCGAGATACTCATTTACGCCGCCAAATCCTAGCAGCAGATTTTTAGCGGGGATAGCACGGGACAAGCATCGTGGCATACCCTCTAAAATCTACTGATTCGCCAAATCTTGGTAGCCTTAGGTGCTGAAAATTAAATCCCCACCGATTAGTTTCGGCGGGGATTCATTTTTGATTTTGCTCTGGAACGCGTAATCGCGTTTACGGTTATACAGCTAAGCGAGTATTACGCCATGCGTTTGTCGAGGTTCTTGCGGATAGCCTCAAGGAATCCTTTGGAGTTAACGGGAGTGGGTGTGATACCCTCCATGAGGTTAACGAGGTCCTTGGTGACGATGCCTGCGTTGAGAGTGTCGAAGCAAGCAGCCTCGAGGTTGTCGGCATATTTAACCAATTCGGGGAGGTTGTCGAGCTCACCGCGTTTGCGGAAGGCGCCGCTCCACGCGAAGATAGTCGCCATGGGGTTAGTGGAGGTGTCCTCACCCTTGAGGTATTTGTAATAGTGACGAGTGACGGTGCCGTGGGCTGCCTCATACTCGTAGTTTCCATCGGGGCTGACGAGCACAGAGGTCATCATAGCCAAAGATCCGAATGCGGTAGATACCATGTCGCTCATCACGTCGCCATCGTAGTTCTTGCAGGCCCAGATATAGCCGCCTTCGCTGCGAATTACGCGAGCCACTGCATCGTCTATAAGTGTATAGAAATATGTCAAGCCAAGCTCCTCAAATTTAGCTTTGTACTCCTCAAATACCTCGTCGAAGATTTCGCGGAAACGTGCATCGTACTTCTTGGAGATGGTGTCTTTAGTGGAGAACCAAACGTCTTGTTTGGAGTCGATAGCGAATTTAAAGCAGGAGTGAGCGAAGCTACGGATAGATTTGTCGGTGTTGTGCATACCTTGGATCACACCGGGGCCTTTGAACTCGTGGATCACCACTTCCTCTTGCTGATTGGCGCCTTGGAAGAGCAATTTAGCAGTGCCGGCTTCCTCTACGCGGATCTCTACATTCTTGTAAACGTCGCCATAGGCATGACGTGCGATGGTGATAGGTTTCTTCCAGTTGCGCACTGCCGGTTTGATGCTCGGGATGGTGATAGGTGTGCGGAACACTGTGCCATCGAGGATGCTACGGATAGTGCCGTTAGGACTCTTCCACATCTTGTGGAGGTTGTACTCTGTCATGCGTTGTGCATTAGGAGTGATGGTAGCGCATTTCACTGCCACGCCATATTTCTTGGTAGCTTCGGCAGCGTCAACGGTGATTTGGTCCTCAGAGGCGTCGCGCTCTTTCAAACCCAGGTCATAGTACTCTGTCTTGAGGTCAATGTAAGGGAGTATCAACTCATCCTTAATCATTTTCCAAAGGATGCGGGTCATCTCATCACCGTCCATCTCCACCAAAGGAGTGGTCATCTTAATTTTTTCCATGGTTTATATCTGTTTGTTGGTTTATGCTGTATATGATGTGCCAAGGCACATCTAATAACTCACTAACCTTCATTTGTGTGAACACAAACCTTGGCACATCATAACAACATAAAGCCTGTTAAAAATTTTAGTTATTAATTATTTCTTTTGGTTGGCATAGAAGTTCATCAAGCAGCCGTCCACAAGGATTTGACGCTCGTTGGGGGTGAGGTTCTTGAAGTATAGGTGGATATCTTCTACCCTATCGTCGGCGGTAATGACGATGGCGTCGGTCTCCTCAAAGCCTTGGAGGATAGCCTTGCGGATATCGGGCACGAAGATATAGTCGCCGGGCTTATAGTCAAACGGGGTTCCTTCAGCAATGGTGAAGGGCACGATACCCCAGTTGATACAGTTGGAACGGTAGCGTTTGGTAGCGTACTCGTAGCAGATGTTGGCGTCGCCACCGAGGACTTTCTGGCAGCTGGCGGCCTGTTCACGTGCGGAGCCATCGCCGGGTTTGTTGGCGAATACACAGCTTCCAAGTGAGGTATTCTCAGCGGTAGCGCCTACTCTGGCGAGCACCTCTTTCACTCTGGCGGGAGTCTTGCCGCAACGGCGCTCCAAATCCTCTTTCTGGATGCGTTTGCTGAGGCCTACGTACTCGGGCACGCGGCGTGAGAGGGCAAACTCAGAGAGTTTCAACGGGTTGGAACGATAGCTGGAGGTCTCGCCTGAAGGTATCAGCTCGTCGGTAGTGGTGACGGGATCATGGATCACAGCGGCAAGCTCGAGGAGCATATTGTCCTGCATAGGATACATGGTAGGCCAGTCTTTGATGTTGGGACCATAGCGGAGCTCTGTGGCGAGGTTCTCTTTGCCAAAGCCGTTATATACGCGGCGCTCGTAGATCTTGGCGTCAAACTCATAGGGGTTGTGCTCGTTGGTATAGTCGATATCGGTAGCGGCGGTGATGACACCTCCGTTAGCGGCAGTGGCTGCGATGGAACGGGCGTCCATGAGGGCCACGAGGGATATCTGTCCTTGACCCGGTTTTGAGCCTTCGCGGTTGGGGAAGTTGCGGGTAGTGTGGCGGATAGAGAGGCCATTGTTGGCGGGGACGTCACCGGCACCGAAGCAGGGACCGCAGAAGGCGGGCTTGATCACTACACCGGCTTCGAGGAGCTCTTCAGCCACGCCATCGCGTGTGGTTGCCATATAGACAGGCACGGATTGTGGATAAGCGGAGATGGTGAAGTAATCGTTGCCTACGGACTGACCTTTGAGGATAGAAGCGGCCTCGGCAAGGTTGTCGTAAGTACCACCGGAGCAGCCGGCGATGATGCCTTGGTCTGCCATCACTTTGCCATCTTTGATTTTGTCAACCAAGTCAACCTGCACTTTGTCGCCGAAACGACGGCGGGTATCCTCCTCTACTTGACGAAGGATAGCCTCGGGGTTGGCTTGCAGTTCGTGGATAGTGAATGCGTTGGAGGGGTGGAAGGGAAGAGCAATCATAGACTCTTGTGAGCTGAGGTCGATGCGTATCATGGCGTCGTAGTAAGCCACGTCGCCGGGGAGAAGCTCTTTGTAGTCCTCGGGACGACGGTGGATTTCATAGTGGTGTTTCACTTCGTCGTCGGTGATCCAGATAGAGCTCAAGCAAGTGGTCTCGGTGGTCATGATGTCGATGCCGTTGCGGAAGTCGATGGGGAGGTTCTTCACGCCGGGTCCGGCAAACTCCAGCACTTTGTTCTTCACAAAGCCATTCTCAAACACAGCTTTTACAAGGGAGATAGCCACGTCGTGAGGGCCGATACCCTTCTTGGGTGCGCCTTCGAGCCATACGAGCACTACCTCGGGAGCGTTGATATCCCAAGTATTGTTGAGAAGCTGTTTTACCAGCTCACCACCACCTTCGCCAACGCCCATGTTGCCAAGGGAGCCGTAGCGAGTGTGGCTGTCGGAGCCGAGGATCATATTGCCGCATTTCACCATAGCTTCGCGGGCGTACTGGTGGATAACGGCCTGGTTGGCGGGCACGTAGATACCGCCATATTTCTTAGCTGCTGAGAGTCCAAACACGTGGTCATCCTCGTTGATAGTGCCACCTACGGCACACAAGGAGTTGTGGCAGTTGGTCATAGCGTAGGGGATGGGGAACTTCTCAAGGCCGGAGGCGCGTGCTGTCTGGATGATACCTACATAAGTGATATCGTGCGACATCATCGCGTCAAATTTAATGCGCATTTTTTTGCCTGTGGAGCCGTCAACGTCGTGGCTGCGCAGGATACGATAGGTAATAGTGTTTTCACGGGCCTCATCGGGTGTGGGTAGTGAGGCGGTGTCGGTAGCAAATTCTTTGCCTTGGAGTAGATATACTCCTTTGTTTATTAGTTCTACCATGATTTAGAAAAAAGGGTTAAATTTAAGTTTATTCGAGATAAGAGTTTATAAAGGGTCCTCCAGGGTGAGACTGTCCATCAATATGGTCAGGGCGAGCATATCGGCAGCCCCTCCGGGAGATATATTTCGCTGAATGAATGAGTCATTCATAGCTCTGAGATGCTCGTGAGAGAGCTTCCCGAGGGCCTCCTCCGCTTCGGCTTTCACTGCTTTCGCCGTGTCGCCTCCACATCGGTAATAGATATTGGTATCCTCTAGCGAGGTCATGATCTTCAGCAACATTCTCTGCCTGGCCAACGGGTCGGCAGCGTTGATGGAGCGATAATATGGCAGCCATTCCTCAAAGAGGCGGCGGTAACCGCTTTTCGCCTCGTCGAGGGCTGAGGTGATGCCATAGCGTTGTCTGACGTCGGCGCCGTGGGTCCCCTTTCCGGGGAGGAACAGCTGCGCCAACGTGGCGATCTGCTTACTGAGATTGGATGCCGTCAAGGGGGCGCCATGACGCAGCAGTACGCCTGCCGCGGTCACGGTCAGCCCCATGGCAAAGAGCGCCCCTTTGTGAGTGTTGACGTCGTCGGTGGCTGCCAACATTGCTTTCTCGCCGGCCATGCCTATCCTCACTATCTCCTCGTGTGAGGGTGTCTCCTCCTTGAGCCCATGCTGCGCCAGCTCCGCCATATAGGGGAAGAGCGCCTCTATGCTGCGACACATCAGCGCATGGTCCATATCCTTGTGCGACCCGTTGTCGTGCATATCCACTAATCCAGGTTTGGGTGTGGTGTCGAGTTCGATACGCAAGGCACGGCATGCCAACCAGCTGAGGATGAGATGCCAATTCTCGCGTGGTAGGTCGCGCAGGGCTTCCGCCACGTGATGACGGGCAAGGTTGCTACGCACACGCGACGCGCTGATGACGTCGTCTCCATTCTTGCGACGGGGTATCTCATGAAACTCTATCCCATGTTTGGGAAGGAGCTGCGCCATAAGTTCGTTGTAGCGTGCGGTGACCTTATCGGTAGGCTCAGTACCTGCGAAGCGTACCGTGGCACCTAGCGCTGGGGCGATATGGCGTGTGAAGATATCCAAGTCGAGAGTGATATGCGTGTCGGTGAGCCGGTCCGCCTCCTTGATGAAATAGGATGGGAAGGTGGCTTGGCTCACGGCGTAGGGACTTGCTTCGCAGATGGAGACGTTGTAGATGTGGCTGACGCCACGGCTCAACATTCTCTTGCGTAGCCTATAGGGGAAGAGGGTGCGGTCGTCGTTGCCTACAGGTATCACGAAGAGATGGCTTACCATGCTCGCCGCAAGCTCTATAAGGTGTTGATGACCAAGGGTGAAGGGGTTGACGTTCATCACTACCACACCTACGTGGGTGGTGTCGATGTCGTTGGTGAGTAAGCGCAGGTAGTCGAGATAGCGTTTCAGTCCGCGGGGGTTGGACTCCAGCAGCACGGCATGTGGTGCCGTAGCTATCGTAGTGAAAGCCAGGCTCTCAAACGTAGATCTATACTCGGGTTTGGTGAATATCATCAGGTCATCGACACCTTGCTGCGAGGCTAGTTCTCTGAGATAAGAGATGAGTGCGTTGGTAAGCCCCTCGCCTTGCAGCGCGTCATCGACGGCTACGCACTGTATGACGCCGCGGCATAGTGAGGCGCACCCCACGAGAGTGTCGGAAGCGTCGTAAAGGCCTACCACGGTGTCGGCGGCTGTGGGTGTCAGCTGATGTAGCTGCAGGAAGGCTTCCCATTCCTTGCGCAGTCGCGGCACGCTGAGGTCTATGTGGCGTAGTTCAATTCCGCTGAATGTATTCATCTACCAGGTTATTTATTTTAGCGTCTATCTGTGCGGGGGTGTGGCTCTTGGCGCGCATACATATACGGGCGTCGTTGCCGCAGAGGATGCAGCGTCGCGGCGAGCGGTTCATCGCGCCGCGGCCCAAGGGTATGCCGTCCGCACCTATGATATCAATATCCATCAGCCGTCCCAGAGGATGTGTGTCCTCGATGGCTATGGCGCGGCGCTTAGCCTCCTCCCGCCCCATATCGAGCAGGAGAAAGGCCTCGTAGCCGGTATTCAGATCCTTTATAAGCTCATGACGGATAGAAGTGTCAAACTCCTGATGCAATGCCTCCATGGCGGCCTTCGCTACCACGATGGCAGCGGGGGTGCGTTTCTCCGAACCGGGCACCACGATGGTGAGCACCAGCAGCGCCAGGTCGGGATATTCCGCCAGGTATCGCAACTCTCGTTGACGGCGTGCGTCGCGTGAGGCGAGCAGCTCTTCAAGGGTTATGGGCATCTATAAAGGTGTTTTAGTCTTGTGGGATAATATTCTTTATCACATCCATCACGGAGCCGTCGCGGTTCATCACCACGCCTACCACTTTGTCGC
>CAZLJS010000042.1:0-11149 GCA_964559895.1 uncultured Sangeribacter sp. | reverse complement strand
TCACAGGCAAACGCACTCCCCAATACATCATCGCCCACGCTATCAGCGCTGACGGCAAAACCATCATCGGTCAGGTAACAGACTATGCAGGTTTCTACCACTCACCCATCGTCTTCACTGAGGACGCTGACGGCAACTGGTCTTACGAATATGTCAACGTAGATATCCAGAAATGCGGCGTTGAGTTCCCCGACTGGTATCCTTACGATGGCCCCAGCTATCCACAGATTACTGACTACATGACAGCAGAGGAGTCTGCCGCTTATCAGGCTGCTTATGAAGAATGGCAAGCTAGCGGTTATACCGGCACCTATCCCGAATACACAGACTATATTAGCGAAGAAGGATATGCTGCTTATGAGGCTGCTTATGAGACTTACAAAACAGCTTATGCCGAATGGTCTGAAATGGACGACGCTTTCACCTCTGCATATTGGTCATTGTCTGAGGAATACGGCGCTCCCGACTTCTTGATGAACTCCGTAGCCCTTTCTCCCAATGGTAGATACTACGGCGTTACCGAGGCTTCCGGAGACTTCTGGTCAGGTTACTCCTATACCCCGGGTTACCTTGATATGCAAAACGATGGCGAATACACCAAATTCGCTCAAGGCCCCTCTGTAACATTCATCAGCGACAATGCTGAAATGCTCGGCGTAGAAGCAGGTCTCGATGGCTATACCCGCCTCGCTTACATCAAAACTGCTGATGCTGACGAGTTCGTTCGCTTGAACCAATACGTCAAATCTCTCGACGAGGATGCTTACCAAGAGATGGAGGACAGCATGACAGCTACTTATATCCAAGGTATCGACTACGACACTTATGAATACATCTACTCCACAGATATCCTCGATGGACTTCCCACAGCCAGCGACGACATGAAGACTATCTGCGCATGGACAGTAAACCAATACACCGACTCAGAAGAGGATTATCAGTACTCAATGGTTTACAAAATCACCGAGGGTGACGGCGTAGGCCGCGTAGTTGCAGGCAACGAGTTCAGCGTAAAAGCTAACCTCAACGGCGAGATCGTCATCAACGGTGACGCTGCCGCTATCGAGATCTACGATTTCGCAGGCAACATCGTTTACAGCAACAACGCTCCAGCTTCTGTAGTTAAAACCAACCTTACATCAGGTCTCTACTTGATCAAGGCTACTGCTAAGAATGGTAAGAAAGTTGTGACTAAAGCAGCGTTCAACGCCAAAGCTTAATCCGACATATATCAGATAAACTCTAAATTACTCCCGAAGGGTGGAGCGCATATTGACGGCGCCCCACCCTTCACCTTTTAAGCATTTTGCTATTTTTTATCATTGCAAACTATTTTAACACTTTAGCATTTTGCTATTTTTTACCCACCTATTCCCTTATATTTCCCTATATATACTTACTTTATTTCGCTTTTATCTAATATTCAATAAATTATATTATCATCACGAAACCCACTTACTTTCGCAGCAAAAAATTAATGCTTGAAATTTGCCATAATTATCACTATATTTGCGCATAATTTAACTAAACAAATGACAACAACACTTCAGTAACCATGAAAAATATATTAGTTATTGGCTCAACCGGACAGATAGGCACCGAGTTGACAATGCGTTTACGCAAGGAATACCCCTCTGGAAATGTCGTTTGCGGTTATATCAAAGGTGCGGAGCCTAAAGGCGACCTCCTTGAAAGCGGACCGGCTGCCGAGGTGGATATCACCAACCCACAGCAGATTGCCGACGCCGTAGAGAAATACGACATCGACACCATCTATAACCTCGCTGCGCTCCTTAGCGCTGTCGCTGAGAATAAGCCTCAGTTGGCATGGAAAATCGGCGTTGGTGGCCTTTACAACTGCCTCGAGGTATCTCGCGAAAAACACTGTGCGCTCTTCACCCCAAGCTCCATCGGTTCTTTCGGTCCCAACACGCCTCACGACAAAACACCCCAGGACACCATCCAGCGTCCCGAGACCATCTACGGCGTCACAAAAGTCACCGGTGAGATGCTCTCAGACTACTATGCACGCCGCTTCGGTGTCGATACTCGTTCAGTGAGATTCCCCGGATTGATATCCTACGTAGCACCTCCGGGTGGCGGCACCACCGACTACGCTGTCGATATCTACTACTCCGCTGTAAACGGCGAGACATTTGAATGTCCCATCGCCGCCGGAACATATATGGACATGATGTATATGCCCGACGCCCTACGCGCCGCTATAGAAATCATGGAAGCCGACCCCTCAAAGTTCAAACACCGCAACTCGTTCAACATCGCGTCTATGAGCTTCGACCCAGAAATCATATACAACAAAATCCGCGAATACCTTCCCAACTTCAAGATGGTATATAAACCGGATCCATTGCGTCAAGCCATCGCCGATTCATGGCCCAACTCCCTCGACGACACCTGTGCCCGCGAGGAATGGGGCTGGAAACCGGAATTTGACCTCGACGCCACTACTCGCGATATGTTGCTGCAACTTCGTCTGAAGCTCGGCATCCACTAATCCTCCGACTATAAAAAGACACAACATACCTCAATCGCCATCCCACCCGGGTGGCGATTGTTTATTATAGCATAATCCCGACACTAATTATAGCACAATAGTATTTTAGTAAGGATAACACATGTGGCCGGAGCTGAGCGATAAGCTTATCAGCCCAAAATTTGTGTAATTGATTTGATTGAATTAACTTTGCAACTTATAGAAAACACCTCGGCTACGGCTGAGTCGCAAGTACGCGCTACTGATGGAAAAAATCATAGAATCAATAGATAAGGACTTGTTAAGTGCCGAACTCACAAAGGAAAGGCTCTTGCGCAAAACAAACAAGGGTAACAACGAGATCTATGTGCTCGATGGCAGAGAGTGCCCTAACGTGATGCGCGAGATAGGACGTTTGCGTGAGATAGCGTTCCGCGACGGCGGTGGTGGCACCGGCAAGGACTGCGATATAGATGAGTTTGACATAATGGATTCTCCCTGCCAACAGCTCATCGTTTGGGACCCTAGAGACCGTGAAATATTGGGTGGCTACCGCTTTATCCTTGGCGAGAACGTGCGCCGCGACGACAAAGGCCGCCTACGCATCGCCACCTCTCACATGTTCGGCTTCTCCGAACGGTTCATCACCGAGCTACTGCCCTACACCATAGAGCTGGGGCGCTCATTCGTCAGACTGGAGTATCAGTCGTCGAAGGCAGGCGCCAAGGCACTCTACGCCCTCGACAACCTATGGGACGGCTTGGGCGCGCTCACTGTGGTCTATCCTCAGATAAAATACCTCTTTGGCAAAGTTACCATGTATCCCAGTTACGGCAAAGAGAGCCGCAACCTGGTGCTATATTTCATCAATAAATATTTCTGCGACACAGAACGGCTGGTGTGGCCCCTGGAGCCCCTCAACACCGAGATGGATATACCTTATATGGAATCGCTGTTTGTCGGCAAAGATTTCAAAGAGGACTTGAAGATACTTCACCGCGCCCTGCGTGACCAAGGAAGCTTCATCCCGCCACTTATCAACGCCTACATGAATCTGTCGCCCTCGATGCGCATGTTTGGCACCGCCATAAACCGTGAGTTTGGCGACGTCGAGGAGAGCGGCATCTTCATCATCATCAACGACATATTTGAGGAGAAAAAAATACGTCACATAGGATCATATAAAGGATGAGACCGACAGAATCACATAGTCGCGGCATACTGTGCCGCACACTCGCCACTATTGCTTTAGGACTGGCTGGCATGGGAGCCATTCACGCCTCATACCCCCTAAAATGGGAAGCTGCCACCAACGTCAATATTGGTGACGACGATTTCGCACCTTACTATATAACGAGCAACAAATACGGCACGCTCACACAGGCCGCGACCCTGTCGGAGAGCGGCAAGCTATGGCGTCCCATCGACAAGACGCGCCGCTTTGACTATGGCTTCGGCGCGGAGGCTTACCTCTCCATCGCCAACACCATAGACTATTTCCGCTACGAGGATGTCACCGGAGAGTTCGCACCACATAAAGAGGGCGTCCCCCATGGATGGCTACAGCAGCTATGGGGTGAGATTAAATACCGCGGCATCTTTATCACTGCAGGCATGAAGAATAACGACCGTTCGCTGTTTAACAACAAGTTAGGCGTGGGCGACATCACGCTTAGCGACAACGCACGGCCCATAGCGCAGTTGCGCTTCGGCTTCACCGACTTTGAAAACGTCCCCTTCACCAACGGCTGGCTACAGATACAAGGTGAGATTGCTTATGGCAAATTCACCGACCGCAGCTGGCTCGAGGACCACTATAACTACTACAACAGCTTCATCACCACCGGCACATGGTTCCACTATAAGCGCTGCTACTTCCGCACCAACCCCGAGGCACGTTTCTCCGCCACGATAGGTATGCAGCACGCGGCGCAGTTTGGTGGCACCAAGCGCACCTATCGCAATGGCGTGATGACCTCAGAGAGCAAGTCAGACGTAAAAGCCAAGGACTTCCTCGACGTCTTCGTGCAGAAAAAGGGTGGTAGCGGCAGCAACGTCGGCGACACACAATACTACAACGGCAACCACCTGGGCAGCTGGGACGTGCGCCTCACCTATCGTCTTAACGACGGCTCCACCCTCAGCGCCACGCTGCAAGCCCCCTGGGAGGATGGCTCCGGCATCGGTAAGCTCAACGGCTGGGATGGCGTCTGGGGCCTGGAATACACACGCCAAGGGATGGGATGGCTCACCGCCGCGACAGTGCAATATATCGACTTCACCAACCAGAGCGGTCCCATGCACTGGGCGCCCGACGACCACGAGGGCACTCAGATTACCGGCAACGCCACCGGCGCCGATGAATACTACAACAATTATTACTACAACGGCTGGATGAACTACGGCATGTCGCTGGGCACACCATTCATCAAGAGCCCCATCTATAACACCGATGGCTTCATGCGCTTCACCGACAACCGCGTCAGAGGGTTCCAGGCAGGCATCTCCGGTGCCCCGGCTATCGGGTGGGACTACCGCGCACTCGTCTCATGGCGTAAGTCGTGGGGCACACCATATTTCCCCGCGATAAATACCCGCGAGGACACCTCTGCCATGGTGGAGGTGACACGTCGTTTCCAGCATATCCCCGGGCTGTGGGCCACCGCACAGATTGCCATGGATGCCGGCAAATTGTATGGCAACAGATTCGGCATAGCACTCACAGTAGGTTACACCGGCAACATTAATTTCTAATAAGCTCAATAGACAGACACAATGAAAACAGCGAGCATAAGAATAGCATCCCTTATTTCGGCACTATTGCTGACACTATTGGCATTGCCCGGATGTACGCACAATAACGGCGACATCGGCGACTTCTTTGGCAAATGGAAGCTGGTGAGCATTGAGCGCAACGACCTACAACCTGTCGCCTACGAAGGAAATATCTTCTGGGACTTCCAGAACACTACCATAAGTATGATCTCCATCACCACCCAACACGACACCACACAGACGTATGGCAACTGGACGGTGGATGGCGACCTACTCACCATCAGCTTCCCCGACGCGGACTTAGCTCCCCTGCCGGAGCTGAACCTGCCGCGCACCTGCTCTATGACGATAGAGAAGCACACCTCCAAGGAGATGATACTCAACTATCACCCCGCAAATGGTGAAAATATTATCTATACCTTTAGGAAATGGTAGCGGTTGAGGTGTTATTATTAATAAGAGCTTTATTCAAAACAAGATAGTGAAAGGTAAAAAAGTATTAGTCACAGGCGCCGATGGCTTTATCGGCTCCCATCTCACCGAGCAGTTGCTTGGGGAGGGGTGCCATGTGACAGCATTGAGCCAATACAACTCATTCAACAACTGGGGATGGCTGGAGGGTATCCATCATCCCGAGCTGCGCATAGTGAGCGGTGACGTTCGCGACAGCCATTTCTGCCGAGAGTTGGTCAAGGGCCACGACATTGTATTTCATTTAGCGGCGTTGATAGCCATCCCTTACAGCTATTCCGCGCCCGACAGCTATATAGACACCAACGTCAAAGGGACGCTCAACATCTGCCAAGCAGCGAGGGAGTGTGGCGTGGAGAAGGTGCTGATCACCTCCACATCGGAGGTCTATGGCACCGCGCAATATGTGCCCATCGACGAGCACCATCCCAAGCAGCCACAGTCGCCATATTCCGCGTCTAAGATTGGCGCCGACGCCTTGGCACAAAGCTTCTACAACGCATTCGGCACCCCCGTAGTGACAGTGCGCCCCTTCAACACCTACGGTCCACGCCAGTCGGCACGTGCCATCATACCCACTATCATCACCCAGATAGCCGCGGGCAACAAGGAGATAAAGGTCGGCGACCTCACCCCCACGCGCGACTTCAACTATGTGGAGGACACTTGTCGCGGTTTCATCGCCATTGCCAAGGCCGACAACGACAAGGTGGTGGGCAGAGAAATCAATATCGCCACCAATAGTGAGGTCACCATGGAGCATACGCTCCACACCATCGCCGAGCTTATGGGCGCCGATATACGTTGGGTACAGGATCCGCAACGTATGCGCCCCTCCAAGAGCGAGGTGCGACGTCTATGGGGCGACAACACGTTGATACGCTCACTAACAGATTGGCAACCACAGGTGTCGCTGCGCGACGGTCTGCAGCGCTGCATCGACTGGTTTACCGACAAAGAGAATTTAAAACGATATAAAACAGGCATTTACAATACATGAACGACACGAAGAAAATAGTGATACTCATGCTCGGAGGAGCGCGCAGAGTATCAGTGGCGGAGCTGCTCATAGAGAGCGGCAACCGCTATGGATATGACGTGGAAATCATCAGCTATGAATTAAAACGTGAAGTGCCCATCGCCATGCTTGGCAAGGTGATAGTCGGTCCCAAATGGAGTGATCCGGATGTGATCGACGACATAGCACGTGTTGCCGCCGAGGAGAAGGTCAACATAATCCTCCCCTTCGTAGATGGCGCCATCGACATCGCGGCACGCTGCCGTGCCCGTCTCCCTGAGGTGTTCATACCCGTGAGCGAAGCAGACACCGCCGCGCTGATGTTTGACAAAGTTGAGGCCGCCAAAGCCTTCAAAGAGGCAAAAATGCCTATACCAAAGACTTACAGCGTGCTCAACGCTGAGCTGCCGGCTATCGCCAAGCCGCGCCACGGTTCCTCATCGCGTGGCATCAAGGTGTTCTACAACATGGATGAGTTGATGCACCTGGAGAATATAAAGAACTATCTTATCCAGGAGTTTATCACCAACATGGAGGAATATACCGTGGATTGCTACATCACTCAGCAGGGGGAGATTCTCTGCACCGTACCGCGGCTTCGCATCGAGGTCATGGGTGGTGAGGTCACTCAGACCCGCACCTGCCATCTCGCCGATGTTGAGGCGATGAGCAAGAGAGTGATAGAGGCGTTTCACCTGCGCGGCCCTGTGACATTGCAGTTCCTTCACGACCTCGACAAGGACCGATTCCTGCTTATGGAGGTGAATCCGCGTCTTGGAGGCGGCGTGATATGTTCTATCAAGGCGGGAGCGCCCATCACCGACTATATCATAGCCGAATCGCTGGGCAAGGAGCTCCAACGCTGCGATAATTGGCGCAACAATACGCTGATGTGCCGCTATTGGAAGGAGATGATATTTTAATGAAGAGGATAATAATCATAGCGGAAGCGGGTGTGAACCATAACGGCTCATTGCAACGCGCTCGTGAGATGGTGCTGGCAGCCAAGGCGGCAGGCGCCGACTACGTGAAGTTTCAGACGGCTATCCCCGAGGAGGTAATCTCCTCCATCGCCGAGAAAGCCGATTACCAGAAGGAGACTACCGGTGACGCTGAGGAGTCGCAGCTGGATATGTGCCGCGCCATACACCTCCCTCTATCAGACTACGCCGGACTCAAGGCGCTATGCCAAGAGGTGGGTATCGGTTTCATGAGCACCCCCTTCGACATCCCCTCCATAGAGCTCCTCGGCGAGTTGGGCCAGGACTATTTCAAGATTCCTTCGGGAGAGATCACCAACCTTCCTTACCTGCGTGCCATCTCAAAAGTTGCCGACAAGGTGATACTCTCCACAGGCATGAGCGAGACCGACGAAGTGAGAACCGCCATCGAGATACTCACCGGAGAGAGCCGTCGCTATCCCAACGAGAGCCGATTGCGCCGTGAAGATATCATCGTGCTGCACTGCAACACCGAGTACCCCACACCGTTCAGCGACGTCAACCTGCGCGCCATGCTCTCGCTACGCGACGAGTTGGGCGTGGAGACAGGATATTCCGACCATACCGTAGGCATAGAGGTACCAATAGCCGCGGCAGCCATGGGCGCCGTGGTCATAGAGAAGCATTTCACGCTGGATAAGACCCTGCCGGGCCCAGACCATAAAGCGTCGTTGGAGCCACAGGAGCTACGGCAGATGGTGCTGGGTATCTGCCACATAGAGGCCGCCTTGGGCGACGCCAGGAAGCACGTCACCGACAGTGAGGCGAAGAATAAGCCTATCGCTCGGAAAAGCATAGTGGCACGTCGCGACATCAAGGCGGGCGAGCTGCTCACAGAGGAGAACCTCGCAGTGAAGCGCCCCGGCACAGGTATATCGCCGATGCTATGGGACAGCGTGGTGGGGACACACGCTATAAAGGATTTCCCCTACGACACTTTAATTGAGATTAACTAGCTGACACACAATATAATCATGAAGCGCAACGAGAGTATCTATATCGCCAGCGGCACCCGTGCCGACTGGGGCTTATTGTCGCCTATTGCCAAGGAGCTGGTGCGGCGCGGCGCCTCCGTGGAGGTCATCGCCACCAATATGCACCTCATGCCCGAATATGGCGACACCTATAAGGAGATTCTCGCTGATGGCTTTGTGATACGTCACCGCGTGCCCACTGCGGGGAGCCGTGCGGAGATTACCGCGCAGGCGCTTAGCGGGTTTAGCCGCATATTCGAGCAGGAGAGACCTAAAGCGGTTGTCATCCTGGGAGATAGGTTTGAGATGCTGGGCGTGGCTTCGGCAGCGCTATTGACAGGCATTCCTATCATCCATATCGCAGGAGGGACGGTCTCTTATGGTGCTATCGATGACTCTATACGCCACGCTATCAGCAAGATGGCGACGCTACATCTAACAGAGACAGAGGCGTGCCGTGAGCGACTGTTGGCTATGGGTGAGGACCCCGACAGCGTAGTCGTCACCGGTGCCATAGGCTGCCACAACGCCCTAAATATGCCGCGCATACCTCAGCCGGAGTTGGAACGCGATATTGATTTCCACCTTGGCGAGGAGTGCCGCATAGCAACCCTTCACCCCACCACCATATCCCCCATGTCGCCATGGCAACAGATGAAGAATTTCACCGACGCCATAGGCGCGGATATCGCTGCCAATGCCACCCGATACCTCATCACCTTCCCCAACAATGATGTCGATGCAGCGCCACAGTTGCAGTTGCTGCGAGACCTGGAGGCTGCCAACCCCGATTGCGTCAAGGTAATGGCGTCGCTGGGAGCACGTCGCTATCTGTCGGCGATGGCATACTGCGGAGCCTGTGTGGGCAACTCCTCCGGAGGCCTCGTGGAGACACCCTCCTTTGGCATCCCCACCCTCGACATCGGCAACCGTCAAGAGGGCCGCGAACGTGCCGCCTCGGTGATTCATTGCGGCGACACCACAGAGGAGATATATGCCGGATTGCAACGGCTTAACGAACCTGATATCAAAGAGATAGCGGCTAAGCGGGAGAACCCCTACAGCCGTCCTAACACATTACAAATCATGGTAGATAGCATCCTCAGCTATCCATTCATGCCATACCCCAAGAAACGATGGAACAGCAAGAAATCTTAGTCATCATCCCGGCACGCGGAGGGAGCAAAGGCATCCCCGGCAAGAATATCAAGCCATTCTGCGGCGTGCCGCTCATCAACCACAGCATACGTCAAGCGCGCCAAGCCCTCGGCGATGATTGCCGGCTATGCGTCTCGACAGACTCAGAGGAGATACGCCGTGTGGCTGAGCAGGAGGGGGTGACAGTGCCGTTTATGCGTCCTGCCGCGTTGGCAGAGGACACCACACCCACGCGCGACGTGCTGCTCCACGCCCTCGATTACTACGAGCAGGAGGGGTTCCGCCCACGCTGCATACTGCTGTTGCAGCCCACCTCGCCGCTACGCACCGCCGACCAGATACGCCAAGCCTTAGCGCTATACCGCGACGATATAGATATGGTGGTGTCGGTAAAGGAGTCGGCTGCCAACCCATACTACGATATCTTTGAGGCGGATGGCACCGGCCTGCTGCATATCTCCAAGGGTGACGGCAGATATACCCGTCGCCAGGATGCTCCGAAAGTGTGGCAATACAACGGCGCGATATACGTCATTAACCCATTGTCGCTCAAGACGATGACAATGGGCAAGTTCACACGCCGCATACCTTTCCTGATGGATAGAGAGAGCTCCGTGGACCTTGATTCGCCACTAGATTGGGAAATTGGCGAGAAAATTGTTATGAGAAGATTACAAGATGAACATTTAGATTAGAAATATACACAAAACGTTTCGAAAATGTCAACAAATACAACAGACAACGCCCGCAAGGTGACGACCCGCCGCTTCATCGAGATGAAAGCGCGTGGCGAGAAGATTTCCATGCTTACCGCATATGACTATTCCAGTGCGAAGATCCTTGACGAGGCAGGCATCGACGCTATCTTGGTGGGCGACAGCGCCTCCAACGTAATGGCGGGAAATGTCACCACTCTCCCGATGACACTTGACCAGATGATATATCATGCCAAATCCGTTATGAAGGGTGTGAAACGCGCCCTGGTAGTGGTGGATATGCCGTTTGGCACCTATCAAGGCAACTCCAAAGAGGCGTTGGCGTCTGCCATCCGCATCATGAAGGAGAGCCACGCCGAGGCAGTGAAGATGGAGGGTGGCGCAGAGATTCGCGAGAGCATCGAGCGCATCCTTAGCGCAGGCATCCCCGTGATGGGACACCTGGGCCTTACTCCCCAGTCCATCAATAAGTTCGGCACCTACAACGTGCGCGCCAAAGAGGAGGCAGAGGCAGAGAAACTTATCGCCGACGCTCACATGCT
>CAZLJS010000041.1:0-11167 GCA_964559895.1 uncultured Sangeribacter sp. | reverse complement strand
TCGATGATGATGGTCGATACACTGTATTGAACTATGTGACTGATAAATATGGTGCTGACAAAGTAGCCCACATCATCACATACACCACCATGGCGACTAAATCTGTTATTAAAGATGTGGCCAGGGTGATGCAGTTGCCATTGCCGGAGTCTATCCGACTGACTAAGTTAGTGCCCGACAGACTCCCCGAGATAGATGGCAAAGCGCCGAAGATAAACCTGGCAAACTGCTTGAAATATAGCCCCGAGTTTGCCGCGGAAAAGAATAACCCCGACCCTCTGGTGGGCAAAGTATTGGATTTTGCCCAGAGACTAGAGGGCAACGTGAGAAACACCGGTATCCATGCCTGTGGTGTGATTATCGGCCGTGATCCTATCACTGACTGGGTGCCTGTCTCCACAGCGAAAGATGTGGATGGCAACAACGTTATCGTCACTCAATATGAGGGTAGCGTCATCGAGGACACCGGTCTGATCAAGATGGACTTCTTGGGACTGAAGACATTGTCTATCATCAAGGAGGCATTGGCAAATATCAAGTTCACACGAGGCATAGACCTGGATATCGACCATATCTCACTCACAGACGAAAAGACCTTTGACCTATATTGCAAAGGCGCCACCACTGCCACGTTCCAGTTTGAGTCTCCGGGTATGCAGGCCAACTTGCGAGAGCTCCAGCCTACCAAGTTCGAGGATCTTATCGCGATGAATGCGCTATACCGTCCGGGACCTATGGCATATATACCCCAGTTCATCGCCCGTAAACATGGCAAAGAGCCTATCGAGTATGATATACCCATCATGGAGAAATACCTCTCTGAGACCTATGGTATCACGGTATATCAGGAGCAAGTCATGCTCTTGTCGCGCTTGTTGGCAAGCTTTACCCGTGGCGAGAGTGACCAATTGCGTAAGGCTATGGGTAAGAAGAAGCTCGACATGATGGCCAAGCTCAAGGAGAAGTTCATGGCGCAAGGTCAGGCCAACGGACATAAGCCCGAAGTACTGGATAAGATATGGAACGACTGGACTGAATTTGCTAAATACGCATTTAATAAGAGTCATGCCACCTGCTATAGCTGGGTAGCATACCAAACAGCATATCTGAAAGCCAACTACCCCGCTGAATATATGGCAGGCGTGTTGAGCCGCAACCTCGGCGTGCCCGACAAGCTATCCAAATATATGGATGAATGTCGCGCTATGAAGCTGAAGGTTAAGGGTCCTGACGTGAATGAGTCCCAGGATAAATTCGCTGTATCAAAGGATGGTGCTATCCGTTTTGGCTTAGGAGCCATCAAGGGTTTGGGCGGCAATGCCGTGGCTGCTATCATCGCCGAGCGCAATGAAAACGGTCCCTTTACAGACATTTATGACTTCGTGGAACGTGTGAACCTCACTGCGTGCAACAGATCTGCCATAGAGAGCCTCGCCATGTCGGGAGCGCTCGACTGCTTTGAGAATCCACGTGAGATATACATGGCAGATGCCGGTGGCACCTCCTTCTCCGATATATTGGTAAAATATGGCCAACGATTCCAAATAGACAAGACCTCTATGCAGGCCTCTCTATTTAGCGAGTTGGAGCCTATTGAGACCAATAGACCGGCAATGCCCACAAATTACGAGAAATGGTCTGACTTGGAACGTCTGGAGGCTGAGAAGAAGATGGTCACAATGTACCTCTCCGCCCACCCTCTCGACGCTTACTATATGGAATTGACCTATGGCTGCAACACCAAATGCGAAGAGGTCAACGAGAAACTCACAGAGAAGCACGAGAATGAGCCACTATCGTTTGGAGGCTTCGTTACCGACTTTATCGTCAAAACCACGGCAAAGGGTACACCTTACGGCATCCTTAAGATAGAGGATTTCTCCGGCAATATAGAGATGCGTCTGTTTGGCAAGAACTTTCAAATCGTACAGCCTTACGGCATAAAGGGTTCCGCTATCAGGATTAACGGTGTGGTAGAGAGACAGCGCTATCGCGAAGGCTTTGAGTTGAGAATTGGCTCTGTCGATTATCTGGTCTCACTCAAGGAAACGGTTGCCACAAGCCTCTTCATCACCGTGCCGTCCAATCAGAGCGCCAAGGATCTGAAAGCATTGCTCACCGATCCTAACTATGAGCTACAGCGTCCGGGAGACGTAGTCATCGTCTTTAAGGATGTGCAAAACAATCAGACGGTAGAGTTTAAATCTAAAAAGAAAATAGATATCTCAAGAGGGTTCCTTCGCAACTTGGATGAAGCCGGAATTGAGTATGTAGTAAAGAATAACTAACTTAAATCAATAACCATTTAATTTACAACATCAATGGCAATAGAATTTAACGACCAGACAGCACAAGAGGCTGTAGAGAGTGGTAAATTAGTAGTAATCGACTTCTGGGCAACATGGTGCGGTCCTTGCATCAAGTTAGGTCCTGTAGTAGAGGGTTTGGCCGACAAATATGGCGACAAAATCGTTGTTGGCAAACTCAACATCGAAGACAACGAGGATATGGCTGCCGAATACAGAGTAAGAAATATCCCTACTGTACTCTTCTTCAAAGATGGCGAGTTGAAAAACAAGAGCGTGGGTCTGGTGAAATCATCCGACTTGGAGGCTATCGTAGATTCTCTCCTTTAATAAAAGGATATACAGAAACCGAAAGAGCGGTAAGTGCATTGCACCTACCGCTCCTCTTTTTTATATAAAGGTATTGTTTACCAGATTACCACACGTTGGCTCTCGGGCAAGAACATCGGTTGACCATTGGTGATGTTGAATGCATCAAAGAATGGAGCGATGTTTTTCAGTGTGACATTAACGCGGTTAACGCCCAAAGAGTGAACGTCGCCGATAGTCAATGAACGAACTTGCTCAGGACGGATATTTTGAGCCCAGAGGTTAGCATAGTTCATATAGAATGCTTGGAAAGGTGTCAAACCGTCGATCTTAGCAGCCTCGGAATTAACATCTACATTCTTCTTCTTTTGAGAATCCAAGAATGCTGTGAGGGCGATGCGGAGACCACCTTGGTCAGCGATATTCTCACCTAATGTGTATTGACCGTTAGCGTTAAGACCGGGAGCAACCTCCACAGCGTCGAATTGAGCAATCAGGCCTTGAGCCATATCCTCAAATTTCTGAGCATCCTCTTCTGTCCACCAGTCAATCATATTACCGTTGGCATCGAAGTTGCGGCCTTGGTCGTCGAAACCGTGAGTCAACTCATGACCGATTACGACACCGATACCACCATAGTTTTCTGCATCGCTGGACTCAGGATCGAAGAATGGTGCTTGAAGGATACCGGCTGGGAATACGATCTCGTTGGCAGTAGGATTATAATATGCGTTGATAGTTTGAGGTGTCATACCCCATTCAGTTTTGTCAACGGGTTTACCCCATTTCTTCAAGTATTCAGCTTGATGCCACATTTGAGCGTTGTGTCTGTTCTCATAGTAAGAGAGAGCAGGGTCAATCTCCATAGTGGTATAGTCTTTCCATTTATCGGGATAACCGATTTTAACGGTGATAGCGTTCAATTTCTTGATAGCTTGGAGCTTGGTGTCATCACTCATCCAGTTAAGACGAAGGATATGTTTACCAAGAGCTGTACGGAGGTTCTCTACCAATCCGATCATATACTCTTTTGATGATGCGGGGAAGTATTTCTCCACATAGAGTTGACCTACAGCCTCTCCCATAAGGCCTTCTACAGCGCCAAGAGCGCGTTTCCAGCGGGGTTGCTGTTTCTGTACGCCATTCATCACCTTGCTGAACTCAAAAGATGCTTGAGCAAATTTGTCGCTCAAAGTAGGAGCAGCCTGGCTAACGAAAAGGTATAGGTAATAATCTTTCTTCTCTCTGTCGGAGAGTGTGGAGAAAAGATGTGAGGCTTGACGCACACCGCGCAAGTCTGTGACGATAAAGTTCTCAGGAGCGGCAAAGCCCATAGTTGCGGGGAAGTAAGCGTTCCAATCAATCTCGGGGAACATCTCTTTTACCTGAGCGAGAGTGCGGGGATTGTACATAGCCACGATATTGCGAGTCTCTTCACGAGTCATAGCGCTATCAGCGATGGCAGTCTCAATCTTGATGACATTGTTCATGATGCGTTTGGCATCTTTTGCAGAATAGCCTGCATTCTTCATCTGAGTCTCGATCAGTTTCTTGTAGGCAGCGAGAACCTCTTTATTGCGTTTGTCGCTCTTGAGATAGTAATCTCTGTCGCCCAGACCGAGGCTACCACCTTCGAGGTACATAGCATATACGTTGCTGTTGGCCAAATCCTCTTGGAATCCTGCTTGGAAGAATGGATTGCCAATCTCTTTATGCATATAATACAACAGATCTGTCATATCAGTGGCATCTTCGATTTTCTTGAGGTAAGGGAGGATGGGCTTAGCACCATCAGCATTTCTGCGTACACTGTCGAGTGCCAATTGATAAAGCGAACTAACCTTGTAAGCTACAGTGCCGGGTTTGGGGTTTGTAGCAGCAAGATTAAGAACGATGCTCTTGATGCGCGCTTGGCTGGTATCGTTCAAGACGTCAAACTGTCCGAAACGAGCTCTCTCCGGTGTTAGAGGGTGTGAGTTCATCCAGCCTTTGTTGACATGCTCATAGAAGTTTGTTCCGGCGGCGATGCTTGCATCGAAATATTCCGGATTAAGGCTCTTGAGATGCTCTTGCGCATTAAGCATGGAGGATGCTCCTAGCATTAAGGCAATTGCCAAATACTGTTTTACTTTCATGAATGTTTTAAAATTAATTTGTCGAAAACCGACTTGTTATTATTTGTTTGTGATTTATTTCTCGTTAATCATTGTTCCTCGCCATCTTTGGGAGGCACATACTCCAATATGTCACCGGGTTGACAATTCAAGTGCTCACATATGGCACATAGCGTTGAGAACCTGATGGCTTTTGCCTTACCGGTCTTTAATATCGACAGGTTGGGCGCTGTGATATTCATCTTCTCAGCCAAGTCTCCCAATGAGATTTTTCTCTTGGCCATCATTACATCAAGATTTACTACAATTGGCATAGTCGTATATAATTAAGATGAATTAAATTGTAAGCTCCTGCTCCTCTTTCATTATGATTGCTTTCTTCCATATTTGAGCGGACAATAGTCCTACAAGTCCCATGACAGCTGTCTCCCATGGCACTGTCCAATATGCGGAATAGCTGAGGTCTTTGAACTCCAATGATATCTGAGACACCAAATACTCTTGGATAAGGCCAATCATCACGTAAGATAGTGCACTAACAATCAGGCCCCATCCCAGCTTATTCAAGAGCTTGGTATTCTTATGATCAAAGATAATATTTCGCTGTGCGTTAACTATAAATTTACCGAAACAGATTATCGCATAGACGATAGCTACTATATAGCACAGAAACAGGAGTGTGATTAAGATATTCCAACCTACTTCGTTCTGATGGTCTACAGCCTCCTTCGGCAACACCACGCTGGCATTGTTCACTATCACAGGTATAGTGTCGCCTTGCGCCGTAACCATATTGCTTGAGGGATGAAGTATGTAGCTATTCCCCGGAGAGAACGACAACGCAGATGAATATTCGGGCATCTCCGTGGTGGCATCACATGCCTCCCAACCGAGAGCCACGCCTTGTCCTACGGCATACCCCATGAAATAGATGTTCCATATAGCAGAGGAACATATCACTATCAGTATCAGTGCGCATATAAGATTAATCTTCTTCTTCATATGTCGTTTATGGTTAACGTTTCTACGAATTTATTTTGGGCAAAATTAGTAAAAATATTTTGTATTAACTAAATATTTTATTGAAAAACGTTATAAACGGGATCGTTTGGAGAATATGATTCTACGTTGCGGCCTCCGCTACTTCAATCGTAACGATGAGAGTCGCACTATGCAGGAATTTATACGTCAACATAAAAACAATTGCAACGAGCTGAATTTCAACTCGTTGCAATCTCAGTTTGTTGCCTTAGAAGGATTCGAACCCTCACTAAAGGTGCCAGAAACCTGCGTGCTACCATTACACCATAAGGCAATGCCATTGTTTCGTTTTGACAGTGCAAAGTTACAAAAATTTATTAGTTCATGCAACTTTCAGCGCCATATTTTTTACACTTTTATTTACTTTCTTTCGTAATTTATTACAGTATAAGCGTTTAATTGCGCAACTTTTTTTGCACGTCAAAGCAAACAAATTATCTTTTTGCCATATAAAGGCCCTCTGCAACGATGCCATTATATGCCATTACGCCATCTTTTGAGAGTTCCACCTCTTGGAAATCGCCTGACGGAGTAATCATTTTGACATGTGTGTCGTCAACAAATGTCATGAAGGGATACTCCTCGCCATCTACATCTACTGACCATGTCTGTGTCGGCTCATCGAAGTCCAGTCTAACGCTCTTGCCGGTTGTTTCGCAGACTACATCATAGCCTTTGCCATCACATTTCACCAGGTAGCGTCCCGACTCGGTGTCGATATATTTCGTGGAGGCCTCCATGGGGTTAGTGCCACTCCAAAATTCGATGGAGTTCATCACCAAGAGGTCTGCCAACCCTGTAACTTCATATACCGGAAGTATCCAGAAGGCAAAGAATACAAGTTCGTTGACAAATTTATTGCCGACTTGGTTATTCCAGTTCAAAACGGTTTTAGTCAATGCAAAGCTACCTACGCAGGAGTTAAGGAGCATGCATGAACTTAGTCCGAGTACTAGTGCTACACTCAAATATACCTTTTTCATCTCTTAAAATTTAAAGATTAAACATTGTTTATCGTCGTAATATCAACAATAATTAATATTCAAATGTTCCGAACTCCGATTTTATTGTGAGTTTCTTCTCACCCGGAGCGGCCTCTACCCTACCTACGATCTGCGCATCAATGCCGAAGCTCTTGGAGATCTCGATGATACGTGATGCGTTCTCTTGGTCTAGGTAGATTTCGAAACGGTGTCCCATGTTGAATACCTTGTACATCTCTTTCCAATCGGTATTGCTCTCTTTCTGAATCAAAGCAAACAATGGTGGGATTGGGAATAGGTTATCCTTGATGACGTGCATACCATCGCCAATGAAATGCAATATCTTGGTTTGAGCACCACCGGAGCAGTGTACCATGCCATGGATAGAATGACGCATCTCTTTAAGGATAGCGGCAATGACAGGGGCATAAGTACGTGTAGGCGATAATACCAATTTGCCGGCATTGAGCGATACGCCCTCTACCTCATCTGTAAGATGGCATGATCCTGAATAGAGATATTCGTTTGGAACATTCTTGTCGCAAGTCTCGGGATATTTCTCCAAGAGATATTTAGCGAATACGTCGTGGCGTGCCGAGGTCAAGCCATTGCTACCCATACCGCCATTGTATTCATCCTCATAAGTAGCTTGTCCATAGGATGCGAGACCAACGATCACATCACCCGCTTTGATATTAGCGTTATTGATGACATCGCTGCGCTTCATGCGGCAAGTGACGGTGCTATCCACGATGATTGTTCTAACCAGGTCACCTACATCAGCGGTTTCACCACCGGTGCTAACTATGTTTATGCCCCATTTGCGAAGATTGGCCAACAGATCTTCGGTAGAATTGATAATTTCGGCGATAACCTCACCCGGGATTAGCAATTTGTTTCTACCGATGGTTGAGCTGAGAAGGATATTATCCACAGCGCCTACGCACAATAGGTCATCTACATTCATAATGAGGGAATCTTGGGCGATTCCTTTCCAAACAGATATATCACCTGTCTCCTTCCAATAAGCATATGCCAAGGAGGACTTGGTGCCTGCTCCGTCGGCATGCATAATGTTGCAGTACTCAGGGTCTCCGCCTATTACATCGGGTATTATCTTACAGAATGCTTTAGGATACAGGCCCTTATCGATATTCTTAATTGCGTTGTGCACATCCTCTTTGGATGCGGATACGCCTCTGGTAATATATCGTTCGTTACTCATGAATTGTGATTTTATTTTGCGAAGTTACAAAAAAAAACAGAACAACCGAAATCTCAAAATTGAAATCTCGGTTGTTCACTATATTTTTATATCTTTTTAGTTCTCAATGATTCTCTTAGCGCCCACATATCTTGGCACGTAATAGCCCTCAAAATCGCTGATTTTAACGCCTCTGATGCTAGCGTGGATGAATTTGAAGTGACCATTGGGCTCAACGCTCCATACTATACCAACGTGTCCCACATTACCGCCGCTGCTGCGTGAGGTAAAGAATACCAAGTCACCCTTGCGCAAATCTTTGCGATCTACCGGTTTACCTTGAGTATATTGAACTCTGGATGACGGAGATATTGAATAGCCGAATTGGCGATAGATGTAGCTTGTATAACCGGAGCAGTCAAAAGCGCTTGGGCCTTTGGCACCATGCACGTAAGGTCTGCCGATATATCGTTTAGCTTCAGATAGCAAATCGTCGATCATTCTTGAGGATTCTGATGAGAGCTCATTGGCAGCTTCTCTCTCCTCCACCTCTTTTTGCAACATGGCGCTAACTGCTGATTTATCCAATTTATTTTGGTTGGCGAGTTGCTCCTGATGCACTTGAGCATGACGTGATTTAGACTTTGACGTCTGGGCACTAGCGCCAAAAGCCAAAGCTACAATTGCTATAGAAGTTATTATATTTTTAAGTCTCATTATTTGTATTTGATATTGGGGTTAGAACTAAGTTCGAATCATTTACGATGCAAAGTTACTAAACTTTTACTTTAACTCCAAATATTTAAATGCTCATTTTCAAGGATTTAACGCTATTTTGCTTTTAGCACACTTTAAGCGCATGTGTGCAAATTTTATTTTCCACCCTTATAACTCTCTATAAATCATTATTTTTATGTACTTTTGCACTGAAATATTTACATAACTCTTTTTAATCGACTAATAAATGAAAAGACTTGCTTTAGGCGCTGCTGCAATCATCTGTCTATCAGGCATTGCTGTAGCAAAGGACCGCACCACACACAACCCCGCGGTCACTAATACCGAAACTATCCTTCATGCTTGGAACTGGAATTTTAAGACTCTTTCCAAGAATATGAAACGCATTGCCGATTCCGGATATTCCATGGTGCAAACAGTGCCCGTGCAGCACTGCTACAACCCCGAGGGTAGCTCCAAATTAATTTTTGACGACAATGTCACCGAAGGTAACTGGTATTACTACTACCAGCCCACCGATTGGAAAATCGGCAACCAGATAGTAGGTTCCAAGGCAGAGATGCAACAGATGCTGGACTCCGCGGCTAAATACAACATCAAGGTCATAGTGGATGTCCTTCCCAACCACACTGCATTCGACGTTGACGCCGTCTCTGAGGATTTCTACAAGGCTGTAGGTGGACGAGACAAAATGTACCACTCTCAAGGATTGTATCCTGTGCAGGACTACAACAATCGCCTCCAATGCACTCTATGGGGCTCCGGTGGCCTACCTGATGTTAACACAGAGAATCCCCTATTCCAGAAATATTATATGGAATATGTCAACGAGCTAATTAAAATGGGTGTGAGAGGTTTCAGATACGACACCGCCAAACATATCGGTGTTCACTCCGACCCCGTTGACACAGCATCAGGCGTTAAAGAGAATGACTTCTGGGATGTGGCCACAGGTCGCAAAAGCATAAAGGGAGTGAAGCTTTGCATCCCTGCCGACAGCTTATTTATATATGGAGAGGTGCTTCAAGACAAGAACGTGCCTGAAGCTGAATATGCCGACTACTTCGGTATGACAGCCTCCGGATATGGCTATCTCATCAGAGAGATGCTTGAGAAGGGCTCTGCTAAAGGGCTTAACGTGTCTAACTTCGGTCACGAGGTAGCGCCGGAATATCTCACCACATGGGTAGAGAGCCACGACACCTATGCCAACGCTCATGAAAGCGCTCACCTCACCGACGCTCAAATCCGCACTGGATGGGTGTTCATCACAGCCCGCCAGAATGGCGTTCCCTTGTTCTTCAATCGTCCTGCCGGCAGATCAGCCTCCAACTATTGGGGCAACAACCGCTTGGGAGAGGCCGGAAACGATGAGTACTTCCACCCCGAGGTAGTGGCTGTCAATAAGTTCCGCAAAGCGATGAATGGACAGAAAGAGGATATCCAGGTTTCTGATACAGGCCAAGTCCTACTTGTAAACAGAGGCAACAAAGGAGCGGCAATGGTCAATATTAGCAAATCCGCTTCATACATTGACCTCCCCACAGGACTACCCAACGGCAAATACAAAGACCAAGTTTATGGCATTGAATTTAAAGTGGAGAAGGGCCGACTGAAAGGCATCTTAGCTCCGGAACGTTCATACATTATCGTTAAATAATCCACTATCCATACCACGAATTAATGGCTGTCGGCATTGTCGGCAGCCGTTTTTATTATCATTTCATATTACACAACCTACACGAAATAGCAAAGGCGGTGACCCATCAGAGCCACCGCCTCATATTATTTCATAGTTGTTTAATAGCGATTAGAACCAACGCAAGTAAGCGAAGTCCTGACGATAAGGCAACTCGGGATTAGTCGGATAGAGACGCATACCTAAGCGGAAGTTGCCGGCCTCTTTGTTTTGTACAGAGAGGTGGTATGTGAGGATATCACCATCTTTAGCGACAACCTCAAACGGAGTGACGTGGTCGAATTTAAATTCGCCGTCAACCTCTTTATAAACCACTGTCTCAACACCGATAGATTCGCCAAGGCCTACGGTATCAACTTTGACAGTGAACTCGTAGTCTTTGCCCATCTGAAGTGTGGCAGCGTTGAGGACATCGTCGCTGGCTTTAACGTCAAGCACTTTCACTTGATCCCATTTCTCAGCTACCTCCTCTTTCCATGCTACGATGCCTCTTGCTTTAGCGTAGTCGTTGGCAGCGAGTGCTTTAGCACGTTTAGCCTCGGGATCGTAGAAGCGAGCGATGTAGTCGTCGATCATACGCTTCATAGTGAAGTGAGGTGCGATATGACCTATAGAGCCCTTGATGCACTGTACCCACTCGGGTGAGTAACCGGCTGAATTCTTCTTGAAGTAGAGAGGAATAATCTCATTCTCAAGCATAGAATAGATAGTAGCTGCATCAAGACGGTCTTGTTGCTCTTGATCGTTGAATGTGCGCTTGTCGGTAAGAGCCC
>CAZLJS010000040.1:0-11184 GCA_964559895.1 uncultured Sangeribacter sp. | reverse complement strand
CAGAAGCGTGGAAACGGATACCACCTTTGTAAGGGCCAATGGCATTGTTGAATTGTACGCGATAGCCGATATTGTTTTGAACCTCGCCCTTGTCGTCAACCCAGGTAACGCGGAAGGTGAAGATGCGATCCGGCTCTACCATACGCTCAATGATGCGTGCTTTTTCGAATTCAGGGTGCTGGTTGTAAACCTCTTCTACAGAAAGAAGAACCTCTTTTACTGCCTGGAGATACTCTTTCTCTCCAGGATGTTTGGCCTCAAGGTTGGCCATGATTTCTGAAATATTCATGTTTGACCGTTTAGATTTAATGGTTAATATGTTTTTTATTTCTGGGAGCAAAAATACAACATAAATTTCAAACTGCAAAAAGAAATAGCAATTTTTTTCGAAAATTTTTTTAGCAATTTGCTTTTACGACAATAGGGCTACGCAGGTATATACCCCTATACGCTATACTTTTGCTCGAGTTATAACAATTTAGTCACCAAAACCACTCCTTTTTAATTAAAACAGCTACACATAATGACAATTTGCATCTGACAAATAGCAAACGTGTGCCGACCCCTATGGCATAAAAAAGGAGGCACCCGACAGGGCGCCTCCCAAATATCCATCAAGATTAATTAATTTCTATTTATTTTTGAGTAAAGATAACGATACGGTTCCAATCGTTAGTGCTGTAGGGCTGAACGTCTGAACCATCGTATTTGATAGTGAGACGGCTACGATCGATACCATAGTTGTTTACGAGGTCATCAGCAACGGCGTTAGCACGACGCTCTGAAAGTTGCATGTTGTAGTCTGATGTACCGGTGTCACGGTCAGCATAACCTACGATAGTTACGTTCTCGTTGGGGTTAGCTTTGAGCCACTCAGCCATGTTGTAAACGTTAACCTCCTCAGTAGCCATGATCTTATCAGAGTTGATAGTGAAGCGTACTGTTGACATCAAAGGAGCGTTAACACAGTCTTTCTGAGCAACGACTTTCTGCTCGGGGCAGGGAAGTTGTGCTTGGAGAGCTGCAACTTGTTGACCGCAGTTGATGAGTTGGTTGCGGAGATCGTTAACTTGACCATTGAGGGCTGCGATTTGGTTTACATAGTCGCACTCGTTGTAAGTGCTCCAGCCGCGACCGCCGATGTTGAAGTTAAAGCCACCGAGAACAGCTACGTTTACGTCGATAGGATCGCCGTAGCATGAGTTGTTCCAGTTGTCACCGTAGAATGTAGCGCGAGCCTCAGCGAAGAAGTCAACATATTTGCAAAGACGGAAACGGAAGTTCAAACCTGCAGTTACAGGAAGAGTCCAAGTCTCATCTTTAACACCTTTGTCGCCTGTGCCGCCAAACCAGCTACCGGGAGCGAAGTCACCTTTGCCATCGTGGATTCTCCAAGTGTAGTCACCACCGATACCTACGAAGGGGATGATGCTGAATACGCGGTTAGCGTTTACGCCACCGATGGAGTTAAACATATCCCACATCAACTCTGCGTTCAAGTTAACGTGTTTTGCGTGTGTCCAGCCATTAGTAGGTTGTGCTGCTGTGGGGTTATCCCAGTGCAATGAACCGCCAATAGCGTTGATACGGAATCCCAAATAGGGAGAGAACCAACGACCGAAGCCGAAGTTGTAAGCAACAGTGAAGCTGCTCTTATCGATTGTGCTACGATCTGCTACTACTCCTACACCTCTTTCTACGAAAGGTTGGTTTACACCGGCACCTACTTGGATGAACCAGTTGTTGCGCCAGTTAGAGAAATAGTGATTTGTGTTGTCGCAGTTAAACTCTGTAACTGTAACGTCTGAGGTTTGAGCATTAGCGGCTTGAGGTGCTACTACTGCTGCCAAACCAAGTGCTGCTAAACAGTAAAGGTTTCTGAACTTCATAATAATCTCATTTATTGTTATACTTGATGTTATTTTTCTAGTTTTAATTCAAGTTATTACATTAACTCAACTACATTAGTATGTTTTGTATTGTGCGTATCTTCCACGTTCCACACTATTGTCGTTTCGATAATCTGTGCAAAGTTATAAATTAAATTAATTTCAACCAAATTTTTTTGCAATTTCGTTAAAATATTTTAGTTCTAACTTTCTCTTACAACGTCAAAAAGGGCTTTTGCGTTCACTCATCCCCTATTTTATTTGTAAAATTAAGGAGTTTTTCGTAATTTCGCATGATAATATAGGTATATGCGCAAGTCTCATATATATAGCATTTCGATAGAAGACAAGAATAAGCTGGAGCAGGTGGCGAAAATTACCGTCACCCGCGGCAAGGCCATCGCCTTTATCTGCGCGGTGGTGATACTGATTTTCATTCTAGCTACGCTGATAGTGCTCAGCACCCCCATGTGGAAACTGCGCGCCGTGCAGCTCTCCGACGACCAGCGCCGCACATCCATCGACGCCGTGCTGATGATCGACTCCCTCAAGCTGCAAGCCGAGCGCAACGAAGCGTACATGGAGAACCTACGCATGGTGCTCGATCCCGACCGCCCCGCCAATGATTCCACCAAGTATAGCGGCACTCCAAAGAACTATTCCCTCGACGAGCTCAAGGAGCGCAGCGAGGTAGAGAAAGCGTTCGTGGCTAAAATGGATGAGAAGGAACGATACAATATCTCTGTGCTGGCACCCCTCGCCGCCGAGGACGTGGAGTTCTACGAGATAGCTCACGGCATGGTGCAGACCAAGGCCAGCATGGATAGCGAAGTGGCAGAGGTGATCGTCCCCACAGGATATACCATCAACAGCCCGTCGGAGGCGCGCGTGATCGACATCTACTACTCCCCCGTGGAGGGTGGCAACGTGATAGTACTCCAGCAGCCCAAAGGTTTCATCACCCGCATCGCCCGCCTGGGCACTACCCTGGTCAAACGCGGCGACAACGTGGACGGCGGTGAAGCCATCGCTTACGGAAATGCCATCTCTTCAAAACATAAAGGTATAATCACCATTGAGATGTGGCACAACGGCACTTCTCTCATTCCTCAGCAATATCTGTCGCGCAATCGTGAGGTGAAAGCGGCAGACAACAATCCACCACAAAATTAACAAATAACAACACCGAGCAGTGAAAGAAACTAAGAATATAGCAGTGTTGGGTAGTACCGGCAGTATCGGCACCCAAACGCTCGACATCATAGGGGAATATCCCACACGGTTTCGCGCTTATTTGCTTACAGCGCTGAAAAATTGGCAATTGCTGGCTGAGCAGGCTCGCAAATACCTGCCTTGCAAAGTTGTCATCGCCGACAAACAATATTACCCATACCTACGCGCCGCACTCGCCGACCTCCCTATCGAGGTATATGCCGGAGCGCAAGCCATCGAGGACCTTATGGAGGACACAGCCATAGATATCGTGGTAGCAGCATTAGTGGGATACAGCGGCCTACCATCCACCCTTAAAGCAGTGAAGCTGGGCAAGACCATCGCCTTGGCTAACAAGGAGACCCTCGTGGCTGGCGGTGCCCTCATCACTAAAGCCCTGGAGGAGTCTAAAGGCACCATCGTACCCGTGGACAGCGAGCACTCCGCCATCTTCCAGTGTCTCGAAGGCGAAAGCCGCGCCACTGCCGACAAGATTATACTCACCGCCTCCGGAGGCCCCTTCCGCACCAAAACGCTCGAAGAGATGGAGCACGTCACCGTAGAGGACGCGCTGCGCCACCCCAACTGGAGCATGGGCGCAAAGGTCACCATCGACTCCGCCTCGATGATGAACAAGGGTTTTGAGATGATAGAAGCGCACTGGCTCTTCGGCTGCCCGCCCAAGAAAATAGAAATCGCCGTGCATCCCCAGTCTATCGTCCACTCCATGGTGCAATTTGCCGACGGCTCCATCAAAGCGCAACTGGGCGTACCCGACATGCACCTCCCCATACGCTACGCCCTCGGATACCCACAGCGCCTCCCCTCCAAGAGACAGGAGCTTCACCTGGAGCAATACAGTCAACTTACTTTCGAAGCACCCGACATGAGGAAATTCCCGCTCCTCGGTTTCGCCTTCGACGCCATTGAGATGGGCGGCAATATGCCATGCATCCTCAACGCCGCAAACGAGGTCGCCGTGGACGCTTTCCTTCACAAAAAAATAAGATTTATGGATATGCCTAAGCTGGTGAGCCGCGTCATGGAGCAAGCTCAGTTTATCATGACACCTACCTACGAGGAGATCATCGCCACCAACAAAGAGGCCCGCGACATTAGTCTTCAAATTAAATTATAATAGTCTAACATCAATTCGCTTAAGAACGATAAATATTAATGGAAACCTTTTTAATTAAAGCAGCGCAACTAATCTTGGCATTCGCCATTCTTGTGATCATTCATGAATTTGGTCATTTCCTCTTCTCCCGCGTCTTCGGCGTGAGAGTGGAGAAATTCTACATATTTTTCAATCCTTGGTTCTCCTTATTTAAATGGAAGCCCAAACGCCTTCGCGCCATCGAGAAGGAGGAGGCAGCCATCGAGGAGGCTAAGAAGAACGGCACTCCCCTCCCCGAGCCTGTAAAACGCAAATACTCCTTCTGGGGCGAGACACAATACGGCATCGGTTGGCTACCCCTGGGTGGCTATTGCAAAATCGCAGGCATGATAGACGAATCTATGGACACCGAGCAGATGCAACGTGAGCCGCAGAAATGGGAGTTCCGTGCTAAACCGGCATGGCAACGTCTGCTCATCATGGTGGCAGGTGTGCTCTTCAACTTCATCGCCGCGATAGTCATCTACGCCGGCATCGTCTATTGGTCAGGCGAGAAATACGTGCCCCTTGAGGAGGCTACGCTAGGTATGGCATTCTCCGACGAAGCTAAGAAAGTAGGCTTCATGGACGGCGACATCCCCTTGACAGCTGATGGCGTCAAGCTCTCCAACCCCATGGAGGCGCGCTCTAAGATGATACAAGCCTCGACAGTGACTGTGCTCCGCGGTGCAGACACCGTGTCCATCGCCATCCCCGAGAAATTCATTTTCGCTCTCGACGAGGAGGCTAAACGCGAGGACACCATGATTAAATTCATGACATACCGCATCCCCACCCGCATCAGCCAAGTCACCAACGGCGAAGGCGCCGCAAAAGCAGGCATCCAAGTCAACGACGAGATTATAGCCATCAACGACACCGTCACCCCCGACCTGTTCACCTTCCAACAACACCTGGCAGGCCACGACAACCAGACTGTAAACATCACCCTACTTCGTGCCAACGAAGCAGGCATTAAAGATACGCTCAATCTACCCGTAGCTCTCTCCTCCGCATCCAAGATGGGTGTCGGCCTCGACATAGACCCCGCCTCTTTCTTCAAATTTGAGGAGAAGAAATATGGATTGTTTGAGTCCATCCCACGCGGCATCGAGCTGGGTGTGGATAAGCTCACCAGCTATGTAGGCTCCATGAAATTGGTGTTCACCAAAGAGGGAGCGCAGAGCATCGGCGGTTTCGGCGCAATAGGCAGCATCTTCCCCGATAAATGGGACTGGTTGGCGTTCTGGAACATCGCCGCGTTCCTCTCCGTAGCTTTGGCGTTCATGAACATCCTACCCATACCCGCTCTGGATGGCGGACACGTCCTCTTCCTCCTCTATGAGGTGATCACACGCCGCCAGCCCAGCCTCAAGTTTATGGAATACGCGCAGATGGTAGGCATGGCTATCCTCTTCCTGCTCCTTATCTACGCCAACGGCATGGATATAGTGAGACTCTTTAAGTAACCCACACCCGGGCAGAGATTCACATTTTAATATTTAGATAGTAATTAGAGACTGAAATATGGCAAAAGTTATCAAACTTAAAAAAGGAAAAGACGAGTCGCTACAACGTCGCCACCCGTGGGTGTTCTCCGGCGCTATAGCCCAATTACCCGCCGACCTGGAAGAGGGAGACCTCGTAGTGGTGAAGAACCATGAGGGGGAAACCATGGGTGTAGGCCACTATCAGATAGGTAGCATCGCCGTTCGTATGCTCGAATTTGGTGTCGAGGCACTTCCCGACGACTTCTTCAGCACACGCCTTATAAATGCGTGGAACCTCCGCGAGACGCTGGGGCTTATCCGTGAAGACAACAATAGCTTCCGCTTAGTGCACGGCGAGGGTGACTTCCTCCCCGGCCTCATCGTCGATGTGTACGACGACACCGCCGTGATGCAAGCCCACTCCCCCGGTATGCACTTCTGCCGCAACGAGGTGGCAGGCGCGCTCACCGAACTACCCGGTTTGCCTATTAAAAATGTATATTACAAGAGCGAAACCACGCTCCCATATAAGGCTCATCTCGACGCTGAAAACGATTACCTCGCAGGTAGCTACGAAGGCAGCGTGGCGCTCGAAAACGGCCTGAAATTCAATATCGACTGGCTCCGCGGACAGAAGACCGGATTCTTTGTCGATCAGCGCGACAACCGCAAGCTCCTCGGCAGTTACGCCAAAGGTAGAGACGTGCTCAACATGTTCTGCTACACAGGCGGTTTCTCGGTATATGCCATGCAGGGTGGCGCCAAGAAGGTCCACTCCGTGGATAGCTCATCCAAGGCGATAGCCCTCACCGAGGCGAACATCGAGCTAAACTTCCCCGGCGACAACCGCCACACAGCATTCGCCACAGACGCCTTCCGCTTCTTGAGCGACATGGAGAAGGACAGCTACGACCTCATCATCCTCGACCCGCCCGCATTTGTCAAGCACCGCGGCGCACTTAAGAATGGTCTCACCGGTTACCGCCGCATCAACGCCAAAGCATTCGAAAAGATACGCAAAGGGGGTATCCTCTTCACCTTCTCCTGCTCACAGTTGGTGACAAAAGAGATGTTCCGTCTGGCTGTATTCAGCGCCGCCGCTCAAGCCGGACGACACGTCAGAATACTACATCAGCTCACACAAGGTCCCGACCATCCCGTAGATATCTGCCACCCCGAAGGTGAATACCTCAAGGGACTGGTGCTATACGTGGAGTAACGGACCTCATTGCGCTCATCTCTCTTAGCTCAGTTGGCGCTAAGCATTGATGGCGCAAGCACGAAATTAAACATTTACAAAAACCACAAAATAATGAAAGGACTAGTGACTACACTCCTATTGACTTCGGCTGCAATCCTACCCTTGCGCGCCGACAAGGCAAAAGACTTCAACTACCATGTGGATCGCTTTGCCGACATTGAGGTGCTTCGTTATGAGGTACCCGAGTTTGAAAACCTTACTCTCGACCAGAAAAAGATGCTTTACTACCTCAGTGAGGCAGCTCAGATGGGCCGCGACATCCTTTGGGATCAGAACGGCGCTTACAACCTCGACATCCGCACTCTCCTCGAAAACATATACCTTAATTATAAAGGTGACAAAGAGAGCGCCGACTACAAAGCTTTTGAGCAATACCTCAAACAGGTATGGTTTGGCAACGGCATCTATCACCACTACTCCAACGATAAGTTCACCCCCGGCTTTAGCCGCGCTTTCCTCGAGGCGGAGATAGCCAAGCTCCCCGAAGACCAGAAATCATGCTGCGTAGGCACTCTCCTGGAGGTGATATTCAACCCCGACATCCTCGCCAAGAAGGTCAACCAAGATGGCACACAAGACGTGGTAGCCACCTCAGCAGGCAACCTCTACGAGGGCGTCACCCAAGCTGAAGTGGAGGCTTACTACGATGCCATTAAGGACCCCAACGACACCACCCCCATCTCCTACGGCCTTAACGCCCGCGTGGTGAAGGAGAACGGCAAAGTCACCGAACAGGTTTACCACCTCAACGGCCTATATGGTGAGGCTATCGCCAAAATCATCTATTGGCTCGACATGGCTAAATCCGTAGCTGAGAACGATGCTCAACGCGCTTACATCACTAAGCTCATCGACTACTATATCACCGGCGACCTTCGTCTCTTTGACGAGTACTCAATCCTCTGGGCTGAGGACACCGACTCCAAGATGGACTTCGTCAATGGCTTCATCGAGAGCTACAATGACCCTCTGGGCATGACCGGATCATGGGAGTCTTACGTCAACTTCAAGAACGAGAAATCCTCCGCACGCACTGAGACTATCTCCTCAAATGCTCAATGGTTTGAGGACCACGCCCCCATCAACCCCAAATATCGCAAGCCCAACGTGAAAGGTGTATCCGCTAAGGTCATCACCGCCGCTATGCTTGCCGGCGACGCTTATCCCGCTTGCGCTATCGGCATCAACCTTCCAAACGCCAACTGGATCCGCGCTCAACATGGTTCCAAATCTGTAACTCTGGAGAACATCACCGAGGCTTACGAAATGGCTTCTCACGGCAACGGCTTCAACGAAGAGTTCGTCATCGACACCCCCACTCGTGAGCTTATGGAGAATTATCTCTACATCACCGATATGCTCCACACCGACCTCCACGAGTGTCTCGGCCACGCCTCCGGACAACTTATGCCAGGCGTCGATCCCGACGCGCTTAAGGAGAACGGCTCCGCCCTCGAGGAGGCTCGCGCAGACCTTTTCGCTCTATATTACCTCGCCGATCCCAAGCTCATCGAACTGGGTATCCTCGACAACCCCGAGGCTTACAAGGCTGAGTACTACAAATACATGCTCAACGGCCTTATGACTCAGCTCAACCGCATCGAGCCGGGCAAAGATATCGAAGAGGCTCATATGCGCAACCGTCAGCTCATCGCACGCTACGTCCTCGACAAAGGCAAAAAGGATAAAGTAGTAGAATTGGTGAAGAAAAACGGCAAGACTTTTGTCAAAATCAACGATTACCAGAAGATGCGCACCCTCATCGGTAACCTCCTCGCCGAAATCCAACGCATCAAGAGCGAAGGTGACTACGCTGCCGGCAACGACTTAATCAATAAATATGCCGTCAAGGTAGATGCCAAGTTGCACAAAGAGGTATTGGAGCGCATCGCCAAGCTCAACATCCCGCCCTACCGCGGATTTGTCAACCCCGTCTATCACGTGGTTCGCGACGACAACGGCAACATCACCGACATCACTCTCGACTACTCCGAGAACTATGTAGATCAGATGCTCCGCCTCAGCCGCGACTATTCCCCGCTTACTAAATAAGTCAACCTCCGCATAAAGTAGCAGACCCAAAACGCTTATAATCAGCCCGCAGTGACGGTGGCTAAGCCACTTCACCGCGGGTTTATTCATATAAAAGTGTTTCGAAACTTGACCTAAAAGTCCCTCATCGACCCTTCTCAGGTCAAGTTTCGAAACATTTTTGCGAATCATTCAAAAAATTATGCTTAAATTTGCATCAAACTTAGCATGATATGGAAGCTCAAAAACTCATTGCAAGAACTAAAGAATGTGAGCTTCATAGCATCGTACATAGTGAAGTCACAATGGATGATTTATTTAAACAGATACCATGAAGAAAAAGATACTAACAATAATAATGGTCCTCGGGTGCGCGGCAAACGCGATGGCTTGCACCTCAGCAATTATCGGAGCAGACAGGACAGCTGATGGCAGACCCCTACTGTGGAAACATCGCGACACCTCCTCCACAGATAATAAGGTGGAATATATCGCGGGTAAGAACGGCGAGCTATCCTTCGTGGCGCTCTTCAACGCCTCAGACCGCAAGTGCTCTCAGTCGTGGATAGGTATGAATGAGGCAGGGTTCGCTATCATGAACACTGCGTCTTACAATCTCCATCCGCTCAACACCTCCAAAAAGAATATGGACCGCGAGGGGTATGTGATGACACAAGCGCTGCAATGCTGCCGCACCGTAGATGACTTCGCCAAGCTTCTCGACGGTCTGCCCCGTCCTATGGGCGTAGAAGCAAACTTTGGCGTGATCGACGCACAAGGCAACGGCGCCTATTTCGAGACCAACAATGAGCGCTATTGGCGCTATGACCTCGCCGACGCTCCCAATCATGTATTGATACGCACTAACTATAGCCACAGTGGTCGCGACGGCGAAGGCTCGGGACATGTGCGCGAGGCCAACGCTACGGTGCTGTTGCAGCCTTACGTGGATAATCGCACGGTGACACCTGAGGTGCTGACAGAGGTGGTGAGCCGCAGCTTCTACCGCGATGTACAACAACGCGACTATGCCGCAGGCGACGAACAGCTGATAGCCGACATGGATTTCATACCGCGCTACACATCGGTGGCTTCAGTGGTGATAGAGGGTATGCGCCACGGCGAATACCGCAACGCCACGCGTGAGGATATAGCAGCGGAATATATCATGTGGACGGCTATGGGATATCCACCTTGTGCCGAGGTAGTGCCTGTGTGGTGCACCCCTGATGGCGTGGATAAGGAGCTCCGCGGCACTCTCCCCGACGGACACTCTGCCATGAGCGACAAGGTAAAACTGCGCCGCGACGATGTGTTTGAACTACCTCGCAAGGGGCACCGCAAATACGTGGATGTGCGCAAACTATACAATGCTGAAGGCACCGGATATGTGCAGGTCCTTTCGCCTCAGAACCATGCCGTATATGAGAAATTCCGTCATAGAGGTCGATAATATATCTCACGATATATTGGAAATATCACCTACCTGATAAAAATTAAATAGGGCGCTGTTTGTAGCGTCCTATTTAGCTTTATAGTTTAATTTCAGAGAGATCTACCAGCTTATTTACAATAGCGTAAATGGTAAGACCGGTGGCACTATGTATCTCCAGCTTACGCGCTATATTGCGACGATGGGTTATCACAGTATGCACCGATAGGTATAGCTTGTCGGCGATCTCTTGGTTGGTGAGGCCTTTCACTACCAGCGCCACTATCTCTTTTTCGCGCTTGGATAGCACCTCTTTCTCTTTGTCGCTCCCCTCCTCATCGGGTTCTTCGGGAGCTACGAGGCTCTTTATCTTGTCTGATATTACGTTTAATTCATCTACGATAGAGATTACGGCATCATAGTTGGCGCTGACATATCTGTCGAGACGAGCCACTTCGAGGGCGATGATTTTCATCTCGCTGTTCAACTCGGTGCGTAGCTTCACCGGATCGAAGTTACCCTCAAAAGTGGGATTCACCACCAGCAACACCTCCTCTTGACCACACTTCTCACGGAGCACATGCATCAATTCAGATGAGGAATGTATCTCCAGGGGTAGTATTTTGAAGTCGGGCAAGCGTTTCAGGCACGCTGCCAGGCCGGAGCGTATGATAGGTGATGTCTCAGCCACTAAGATCCGCAATTCTTCATTC
>CAZLJS010000039.1:0-11184 GCA_964559895.1 uncultured Sangeribacter sp. | reverse complement strand
TGCCGTTCCCCGGCTATCAGACAGATCCCAGCTTCTCCGTTGGTATGTATGAAGTGTCTATCAACATCATCTTCTTGGTACTCTGCGGCCTTTGCACCTCAGTCATGTGGGGAGGCATCTTCAACTTGGCAGTAGAGGGCTTGGGCAAATACACAGCCGTGGCATCAGGATTCTTCATGGTGATGGTATGCGGTGGTGGCGTATTGCCGTTGATTCAAGGCTATGTAGCCGACTTGGCAGGCTTCCTCTCCAGCTATTGGGTATTGGTAGTAGCCGTAGCTTACCTATTGTTCTACGCAGTGGTAGGTAGCCGTGTCACTAAAAGAGCAGAAGACTAATAAATTATTATAAGTGGGGAGGCTGCGGTCTCCCCACGCCTATAAAACAACAAATAAACAAATGATGAATGCAGATTTAATGAACCGCGCAGCAAACAATATGCGCATCCTTATTGCCGAGATGGTGGAGAAAGCCAAGTCGGGACACCCCGGTGGCTCCATGGGCGGTGCGGATTTCACCAATGTGCTCTACTCCAGCTTCCTCGTATATGATCCGGACGATGCCACTTGGTTTGCACGCGATCGTTTCTTCCTCGACCCGGGGCATATGTCACCTATGCTCTACTCTGTATTGACTCTCACCGGAAATTATTCCATTGAGGAGCTCCAACAGTTCCGTCAGTGGGGTAGTGCGACACCGGGGCACCCCGAGCTTGATCCCAAGCGCGGTATCGAAAATGGCAGTGGCCCGCTTGGTCAAGGCCACGTGATGGCTGTCGGTTGTGCTATCGCTGAGAGGTATCTTCAAGCACGCTTCGGCGACGTCGTGGCTCATAAGACCTATGCATTCATTAGTGATGGTGGTATTCAAGAGGAGATTTCTCAGGGCGCAGGCCGCATCGCCGGCATGTTGGGCTTGAGCAATCTCATTATGTTCTACGACGCTAACAATGTACAACTTTCCACAAAAGTCGATGAGGTAACACTCGAGGACACCGCTGCCAAATATCGTGCATGGAACTGGAACGTGATCGAAGTTTCCGGCACCGATCCCTTGGCAATGGCAGGCGCACTCCAGACAGCAATCGAGGAGAAAGAACGCCCCACTATCATCATCGGCAACACCGTGATGGCACGTGGCGTCATCGCTACAGATGGTAGCTCGCTGGAAGGTGCCGTATCGACTCACGGACAACCGTTGAGCAAAGCCGGTGCCGACATTGCCGCTACCGTTAAGAACCTCGGTGGCGACCCCGACGACGCTTGGAAAATCTTCCCCGAAGTGCAAGCCCTCTACGACAATCGCCGCAACGAGCTGAGAGCTATCGTGGCAAAACGTCGTCAGGAATTTGCAGCATGGGAGCAGGCTAATCCCGAGGATGCGGCTCTGTTGAAGAGCTACATCGCAGGCGAATTGCCCGCTTTGGATTGGGATTCTATCGCATTGAAACCCAATATGGCAACCCGCAACGCCTCAGCAGCAGTGCTCGGTTATCTCGCAGAGAAGGTGGGCAACATGATCGTGTCCAGTGCCGACCTTTGCAACTCCGACAAGACCGATGGCTTCCTTAAAAAGACCCACGCCATCACCAAAGGCGACTTCAGCGGAGCATTCCTCCAGTCAGGTGTGGCAGAGCTTACCATGGCATGTATCATCAACGGTATCGCATTGCACGGCGGTATGCTTGGCGCTTGTGGCACATTCTTCGTGTTCAGCGACTACATGAAACCCGCTATCCGCATGTCTGCCTTGATGGAATTGCCGGTTAAGTTTGTCTTCTCCCACGATGCGTTCCGCGTCGGCGAGGATGGACCTACCCACCAACCGATAGAGCAAGAGGCGCAGATGCGACTGCTGGAGCAGATGAACAATCTATCCGGCGAGATGGCAGCGTTGGTGCTCCGTCCGGCAGACTCCCGCGAGACAGTACAGTGCTATAAGCTCGCTATGGAGAATAAGAAATCACCCACAGTGATGATTTTCTCACGTCAGGATCTGGTAGATATCCCCGAGACAGCAGCAAAAGCATCAGAGGGAGTAGCTCATGGCGGATACGTGCTTCGCGACGCAGAGAACCCCGATGTAGTGCTAGTAGCAAATGGTAGCGAAGTGTCGTTGCTATGCCAAGTAGCAGAGACATTGTCGAAAGAGGGAGTGGCAGCGAGAGTCGTTTCCATGCCTTCTGTAGGACTTTATTTGCGACAAAATGAAGAATACCGTAACAAAGTGCTACCTCAAGGTGTTAATATATATGGATTGACTGCCGGACTGCCTTCGGTGTTCTATCCTGTGATGCATGGGAAATTCAAGGTTTATGGCCTTGAAAGATTCGGTGCATCAGCGCCATATAAGGTTCTGGATGAGAAATTTGGCTTCACCGAAGAAAAAGTTTTGGCGGACATTAAACATTTTTTAAGTAAATGATGTTGTAATTCCAAAAAAATAGTTATCTTTGCGCCGTAATTTGTCCAGCGACAAACAAAACAAAGACGACAACAATAAATTATCTAATATTTATAGTATGAATAAATTTTTATTTTCTGCAATCTGTGCAGCAGCTATGACAATAGGTCTTCCTGCAGCAGCTCAAGAGGTTACCTATGTTGAGGACTGCTCACAAGGCCTTTTGCTGAACCAAAACAAAGATAATTGGTTCATTACAGGTCGCGGCGGTGCTAACTTCTCTTTCGGTCGTTATGATATGAAAGCAGAAGATAAGAACCGTATCGGTGCTATCGGATCACTTTTTGTAGGTAAATGGTTGACTCCTACATTCGGTCTCCGTTTCGGTTTGAACATGGAGCTTGTGAAAGGTGGTACTATCGAAAGCAGCTTGGTTCGCGACAAAGTACACAGCCAGTTTGAGAATGGCTACTACCCCAAGAAATACTACGGACTAGGTGTTGAGGTTGATGGAATGATTAACCTTACCAACTGGTGGTGCGGTTACAAACCCTACCGTTTCTACAACGCAGTACTTCATGGTGGTCTCGGTGTTATGTGGCCCGTATGTCACAAATTCAACATCGACAATGAGAAAGAATGGCACTATGAAATCGAGAACAATATCTTCTATGCTAACGTAGGTTTGGAGAATGACTTCAACCTTTCCAAAGCATTCACCTTGTTCCTCGACATCCAAGCCGACGCTATCGACTTCCCGCGTAAGGACTATGTAGTAAGCCTTTCAGCAGGTTTCACTTACAAGTTCAAAAAACGCGAATGGAACTGCCCCGTTACCGCTGTATGTCCTACTTGGAAATACACCGATGCAGAGGGTGACGCTCTCACAGCACGTTTGGCTTCCGCAGATGCTAAAATCCGCGACTTGCAACGCAAACTCGACGACTGCTTGAAACGCCCTGTTGAGTCTAAAGTTGTAAACGACTGCGACGCTTTGGCAACTGTTTACTATCCCATCAACGTTTCCACTATTGGCAAACGCGAAGCTGGTGTCCTCACTTCTGTAGCTCAGGTTATGAAAGATCATCCTGATACTAAATACGAGCTTACAGGTTGGGCTGACAACTACACCGGTACTGACGAGATCAACGTTCGTCTCCGCAACGCTCGTGTTGAGGGTGTTAAGAACTTCTTGGTTAAATCAGGCGTTAACGCTGATCAATTGATTACTAAGATTGATAACAACAACCTTACTGACTTCGGTGCTAAGAGCGCTTCTATGGACCGTGCGGTAACTATCAAAGAGGCTAAATAAGTCATACTTTAGATAAAATAAAGGATGGATCCCTGTCGGGGTCCATCTTTTTTTTGTCATCATGCGTGGCGAATTTGCATTTGACTTAGCTTTTATATAATTTTGCTCTGTAAAATAGATAAATGCATGGAAGTAGTTTACGAAGATAACCACATCATCGTGGTCAATAAAAGAGCCGGAGAGATAGTGCAAGGCGACAAGACGGGTGATAAACCACTGTCGGAGATGGTTAAGGAATATATCAAAGAGAAATATTGCAAGCCGGGCAACGTGTTTTGTGGCGTGGTACACCGCATCGACCGCCCCGCGCAAGGATTGGTGATATTTGCCAAGACCTCCAAGGCGCTCACACGGCTCAATGAGATGCTTCGTAAGGGAGAGATTAAAAAGACCTATAGAGCCGTCGTAGAGGGCCGCAGAAGCGCCAAAGAGGATACTCTGGAGAGCTACCTGAGGAATGACGGCAGGATGAACAAGACATTTGTGACAAATGCCTCCGATCCTAATGGTCAGAAATCCATATTGAAATATAAAGTGATAGGGGAGGGGGAGCGCTATTCTCTTCTTGAGATCAACCTGCTTACGGGTAGGAAACATCAGATCCGTTGTCAGCTATCCTCCACGGGTACGCCGATTAAAGGGGATTTGAAGTATCATGCCAAGCGCTCCAACCCTGACGGGGGTATCTGTCTGCTGGCATATCATCTGGAGTTCATACACCCTGTCAGCAAGGCAAAGATCGACCTCTACGCGCCGCTTCCCGCCGATAAGCTGTGGCATCTAGGGGAGGAATAGCTAGGAAGCAAAAGAAAGATCTTTTGAACAGAACAGCTCCGCACTACACAAGGCTAGTGCGGAGTTTTTTTATCTAGGCACTTGCGTGGCTGCTAAAGAAGCAAGGGCGCCAGGCCTTGCTTCAGCTGTGCTGAGGCCGCGAGCCTGAAGGTGACAGGCGGTAGCCGTGAGTTAGCAAGGCGGGTAGGCGGTAGCCTCTGTGGCAGCTATGGCGTCGCATAAGCGCACAAAAAAAGGCCGGATGCTAAGCATCTGACCTTGGTGGTGGCGGGAGGAGGACTCGAACCTCCGACCTTTGGGTTATGAGCCCAACGAGCTACCACTGCTCCATCCCGCGTCGTGATTGCGAGTGCAAAGTTATAGCATTTTTGCCCCTTTGTCAAGTCTTTTTGAGGAAAAGTTGCGTTAAAATACGTTAACAAATGGGTAAGTAGTTGATATATAGACGGTAGTAAAGGGCGAAAAAATGCGATTTTTTAGATACCAATGCCGATTCCGAAGAGGGCATAGTCGTAGATGGCGGGGTCTTCGGGGCGTAATGGACGCAGATTTGCCATTAGTTGCTCCAGTGCTTTGCGGTCATTTGCTTTGCGGGTAATGAGTCCCAGTTCGCGTGACGTGTCACCGCTATGCACGTCGAGGGGTATGTATAGCTGAGCGGGGGAGATGCTTCGCCAGATACCCATATCAACGATGCCGTCGTTGCGGACGAGCCAGCGCAGAGCCATGTTGAGCCGCTTGAGAGGTGTGTTCTTGAGGTTGCCGGGCACGCATTGCGGATTGCTCTTTCCCGCATTGGCTTCAGCCAGTTCGAGCGCGAGAAGGCGTGCGAACTCCCAGCATGGGGCTTCGCTGTCGCCTACATGATTGGCGGCGCAGAATGCGTCAAGGTTGTCGTAGCGGGAATAGATGGCACGTAGTCCGCGCAGGTAATACTGTAAGTCGCGGCAGAAGAAGGTGCGGTGTACGTTCTCCCGGGGAGGTAGCATCTCATACGCCTCCTCCATCATGAAGTTGTAGGGTGATTGGTCCATGCGCTCCAGCAGCCGTTCGGCGTCGCGGCATATCATAGTTCGGCGTCCCCATGAGATAGTAGCGACGAGGAGAGCTGCTATTTCGATGTCCTCCTGGCGAGAGAAACGGCGTGGGAATTGCACGGGGTCGGAGGAGATAAATTGCGGAGTATTAATGCGTTGAGCCTCGCTGTTGAGCAGGCTTACGATCTCTTTAGGTAGTTCTTCGGTAAAAGTGTTTATAAGTTTCTTGCTCATGGATGCAAAAATAATTGAAAATATCGGAAATAAAGCATCTGTAATTGAAAAAAAATAATTAATTTCGCACAGAATTGCGTAAAGTGTGCAATTTTACATTGCTTGAATAATTGAAAAAGTAAAAAGATGGTAAGTAAGACAAGAGATAAATTCATAGAAGTAGCTCGACAGCTCTTTGCAAGGAAGGGTATCGAGAATACAACGATGAATGACATAGCGTCGGCGTCTGACAAGGGTCGTCGCACCATCTATACTTATTTCAAGAGCAAGCGCGACATCTTCAACGCGGTGATAGAGCATGAGACCGACAAGTTGCTGGACTCATTGCGTGAGATAGTACGCAAGCCAATGTCGCCCTCCGATAAGCTGTATGAGTATGTGGCGTGTCGTTTTGAGACAATACGTACGATAGTGCAGCGCAACGGATCGCTTAAGGCCGGGTTCTTTAGAGACGTGAGGAAAGTAGATAGAGCACGTCGTTTTATCTCCACGCGCGAGGTAGAGATGCTATGTCAGATATTGCAGCAGGGCGTCGATCTGGGCGAGTTTGACATAGAGGATATCGAGCGTCGAGCGTTGGTGATAACACATGCAGTTCAAGGATTAGATGTACCGTATATTAGAGATAGCCTTATAGAAGAAGGCGTGGATAAAGCAACGTTGGTAAGATATATAAGTGATTTAATTCTTAACGGAATAAAAAAAAGAGACTAAATGTATATTAACGCTATGGGGTACTATGTACCCGAGATGAGAGTTAACAATGACCATTTCCTAGAAGTGAATGGTTTGACCAGTGAGTGGATCGAGCAACGTACGGGCATAAAGTCGCGTTCGAAAGCCGCCCCTGACGAGAATCATATTACCATGGGACTGGCTGCCGTGAATGATGCTATTGCGAAGCTCCCATATTCAGTGAAGGATGTCGATCTCATAGTATCGGCATGTTATTCACCATGCGACCTCGTCGGCACGTTGGCACATGTGGCGCAACGTGAGTATGATATCGACGGGGCGAAAGCGGTTTATGCCTCTTCAGCATGTAGCTCATTTATCAACGGATTGGAAATCGTGGAGGGCTATTTTGCCATGGGCAAAGCCAAGAAGGCGCTGCTGATATGCAGTGAGCACAACACGTTTTATAGCAACGAGTCGGATCCTAAGTCGGGACACCTGTGGGGCGACGCCGCAGTGGCGTATTTCATCTCCGCGGAGCCTCAGACCGACCACGATATGAAGATATTGAACGTCTTCACACAGGGCCTTGGCAACCTGGGCAAAGGACCCGAGGGCGTGAAACTGCGTCCCAAAGATGGAGGCATCACCATGCCCGATGGCCGCGACGTGTTCATCCACGCCTGCCGCTATATGATATACGCGCTTAATCACTCGCTGGAGGGCGCCAACCTCACAGCTGCAGATATTAAGCACTATATCTGCCATCAGGCCAACAAACGCATCGTAGCCCAAGTGGCGCATATCCTTGACCTGGAGATGGATGCGTTCTACAACAACATTGAAGAATTAGGCAACACCGGCAGCGCCTCGGCAGCGTTGGTGCTCGCCCAAAACTACGACAACATCCAGCCCGGAGAGAAGACAGCGCTGATGGTATTCGGCGGAGGATACTCCTGCGGATGTTTCATCGTAGAGAAACGATAGAATTAACCAAGAGGCATAAGCCTCATAAAAAGAAGAACATAATGAAATTACTTGAAGGTAAAACAGCCCTTATCACAGGCGCTGCCAGAGGTATTGGTAAAGCATTGGCATTGAGATTTGCAGAGGCCGGTGCTAACATCGCATTTACTGATCTCGTAATTGATGAGAACGGTGAAGCAACAAAGAAAGAGATAGAAGCTTTTGGTGTGAAATGCAACGCATACGCATCCAATGCTGCAGATTTTGAGCAAACAGAGAAGGTGGTAGCCCAAATCAAAGCAGATTTCGGCACTATCGACGTATTGGTCAACAACGCAGGTATCACCAAAGATGGCTTGATGATGCGCATGTCTGAGGCACAATGGGACGCAGTAATAGCCGTAAACCTCAAATCCGCATTCAACTTCATCCACGCTGTATTGCCCGTCATGATGCGTCAACGCAATGGTAGCATCATCAACATGGCATCAGTAGTAGGTGTCCACGGCAACGCCGGCCAAGCCAACTACGCAGCCTCCAAGGCAGGTCTGATCGCATTGGCAAAGAGCATCGCACAAGAGGTAGGTTCACGCGGCATCCGTGCCAACGCTATCGCCCCCGGTTTCATCGAGACAGCTATGACAGCCGCTCTCCCCGAGGAGGTACGCAAAGAGTGGGCAGCAAAAATACCTTTGCGCCGCGGTGGTAAACCCGAAGATATTGCAAATGTGGCATTGTTCCTTGCATCAGACCTCTCCAGCTATGTTAGCGGTCAGGTTATCCAAGTGGATGGTGGCATGAACATGTAATCAATCTAAAGACACAGTTAGCTATGGCAAAGATAGCTATATTGTTGGGCGGAGGTGACGGCACGCGTGCCGGAGGGCCTCTGCCCAAACAATTTCAAGAGATATCGGGGATGACAGTGCTTCAGCGCAGCGTGGAGGCCTTCCTACATGCCGACCCCGAGACACGAGTGTTTGTAGTGCTGCACCCCTCATTTTTAGAGGAATGGGAGGATGTGGTAGAGACCATAGAGCGTAAATACAATTCGCCGATTACGCTGGTTTGCGGAGGTAAATCGCGCTGGCATTCGGTGAAGAACGCGCTCACCATGATAGCCGAATATGGCGTAGAGGCAGACGACATGATAGCCGTTCACGACGGTGCTCGCCCCTTGGTTAGCGATGAAGTTATCAACGCCGGATGGAGTGCTGCCGAGCAGAATGGTGCTGCTATCCCCGTGATACCCGTCACAGATTCCTTGCGTCACCTCAATGGCGAGGAGTCGCAGGCGGTGATACGTCGCGAATACGTGGCGGTGCAGACACCACAGGTGTTCCGTGCCGAGACCATTTTAGCAGCCTACGAGAGGGAGTATTCCGATATATTCACAGATGACGCGTCTGTAGTGGAGGCTAATGGTGGGAAAATTGCACTATTTGCCGGTGCTCCGGAGAATATAAAGATTACAAATCCGTTGGATTTTAAGATAGCAGAGGCGATACTCAGCGCCAAAGCATAAATAGAAGAGATGATAAGACTTGCAAATACGGATATCAAATACCTGAAGGGTGTGGGAGATGCGCGAGCTAAGATGCTGAAAAGCGAGATGCAGATCAGCACCTATCGCGACTTGCTCTATACCTTTCCCTATCGCTACGTGGATAGGAGCCGCTTCTATCGCATAGCGGAGTTCACAGGTGATATGGCGTATGTGCAAGTGAAAGGCTCCTTTATCGCATTTGCTACCGAGGGAGAGGGTAAGAAGCGCCGTCTGAAGGGGTTATTTACCGATGGAGAACGTACCATGGAGGTGGTGTGGTTTGCCCGCATTAAAGAGATATCTCAGGCGTATAGAGTGGGGGAGAGCTATATCCTATTTGGTAAGCCGACGCTCTACTACAACACCTGGAACATGGCTCATCCCGAGGTGGATAAGTTGGATCCTACGAAGGCGACGCAAGGGCTGATGGGTATCTATTCCCTGCCGGATACGGTAAGGAAGCGTGGGTGGACCATCAGGGCTACCCGCAAGCTTGTGCAGGGGCTGATAGAGACCCCTATGTTTAGAGAATGTCAGGAGACATTGCCACAGAGCGTAGTGACAGCGTTGCACCTTATGCCCCTTAAAGAGGCAATATTAAATATGCATTTCCCGACCTCTGTGGAGGCGCTTAACCGAGCCAAAGAGAGGATGAAATTTGAGGAATTGCTATACGTCCAGCTCCATATTCTGCGCTATTCGCGACAACGAGGAGTGAAGATACGTGGCCAGGTTTTCCCGCGCGTGGGCGATGCATTTTTGAATTTTTACAACAACGTGCTCCCCTTCCCCTTGACCGGGGCTCAGAAGCGTGTCGTCAAGGAGATACATGCCGATATGATTACCGGTAAGCAGATGAATCGTCTGTTGCAGGGTGATGTGGGTAGTGGCAAGACCTTAGTGGCGTTTCTGACGATGTTGTTGGCCGTTGACAACGAAGCACAAGCGTGTCTGATGGCGCCTACCGAGATATTGGCTACTCAGCACTATGAGTCATTGTCGGAGTGGTGTAAGCCCTTAGGACTGAATATAGCCCTGCTGAAGGGTAGTTCGAGGGTGTCGGAGCGTCGCAAGATACATGCTGCTTTGGAGGATGGTTCGCTGAATATCTTGGTTGGCACACATGCCTTGATAGAGGATAAGGTGCAGTTTAAGAACCTTGGTTTGGCGATTATCGACGAGCAGCACCGATTTGGAGTGGCACAGCGCGCCAAGTTGTGGAGCAAGAACGTGGTGGCCCCGCATATGTTGGTGATGACCGCAACCCCTATACCGCGCACCCTTGCGATGACCGTATATGGTGACCTCGACGTGTCGGTGATTGATGAGCTGCCTCCGGGCCGTAAGCCTATCACTACCACGTTGGCATATCAGGAGAATAAGGAGCAGGTGTATAGGATGATAGGGCACGAGCTGAGTCAGGGACGCCAAGCATATATCGTGTATCCGCTAATCAAGGAGAATGAGAAGATGGATCTCAAGAGCCTCGAGGAGGGGTATGAGAGCATCCTCGGCATCTTTGGCAATAACTATAAGGTGGTGTATGTGCATGGACAGATGAAGCCCGACGAGAAGGATGCTCAGATGCAGAAATTCGTTAGCGGAGAGGCGCAGATTATGGTCGCCACTACGGTGATAGAGGTAGGGGTGAACGTACCCAACGCTACTGTGATGGTGATAGAGAATGCCGAGCGGTTTGGGCTGTCGCAGCTGCATCAGCTTCGTGGTCGTGTAGGACGTGGCGCGGATAGGAGCTATTGTATCCTTGTGACGAAGGTGAAGATAGCCCGTGATACTCGTCGGAGATTGGAGCTGATGACGCAGACCACAGATGGCTTCCGCATCGCCGAGGAGGATATGAAAATGCGCGGTCCCGGAGATATGGAGGGAACACTTCAGAGCGGTTTGGCGTTTAACTTACGAGTAGCGAACCTTGCCACAGATGGTATGATCCTCTCCACAGCGCGCGATATGGCGATGAAATTGCTTGACCATTATCCGCAACTGTCAGGAGAGAACGTTGCCATCGAGGAGGAATATGCTCGTAGGGAGCTCACTACGCTTTGGCAAGAGCTTGATTACCGATACGGCGGCGCTAAAGATTGGTCGCAGATAAGTTGATAATCCACTGATATATAAGGTAAAAGATTTAGGGACACCTTAGTCAAAAATAGATAATATGAAAGAGAAACAGTTTCTCCCTTTAGTAAGAG
>CAZLJS010000038.1:5955-11393 GCA_964559895.1 uncultured Sangeribacter sp. | reverse complement strand
TATGCGTTGGTAGTAGCGGTGCTCTTCGGCATCATCTTCCGCTACAAACATGTCCGCACAGAATAAAGCCTACCGGATTGCTTAAATAATAACGAATACAACAGATAACAATGATACAGTTTTATGCCCCTGATATCCTGACCACGCATGAGCTACCTGCCGAGGAGGCCGGCCATTGCACGCGCGTGCTTCGCAAGACAGTAGGGGATGAGATATACGCCACAGATGGTAAAGGTAATCGCTACCTCTGCCGCATCACCGAGGCTACCAACAAGCGCGTAGCCCTGGAGATACTTGACACAGTCACCATAGCTCCGCACTGGGGCAAGAAGCTAACCCTCGCCGTGGCTCCCACCAAGAATGCCGACCGCATGGAATGGCTCGTGGAGAAAGCCGTGGAGATAGGCGTCGATGAGATAGTGTTCCTCCGTTGCGCCCATTCAGAACGTAAGGAGATGAAGACCTCGCGACTGGAGAAAATCATGGTCTCAGCCATGAAACAGAGTCTCAAGACCACACTGCCTAAGCTCAACGTCACCGTGGCTATCAAGGACTTCATCTCTCAGTTCCGTGCCGACGACGACGTGCTGAAATTTGTGGCCCACTGCGACCACGACCTGCCACGCCGCATCCTCGCCCAAGAGTGTGGCAAGATGTGCGACACCGTGCTGCTCATCGGTCCTGAAGGGGATTTCACCGTAGAGGAGATAGAACAAGCACTTGCCACCGGCTTTATCGCAGTATCGCTGGGTGAGAGCCGCCTACGCACTGAGACTGCCGCTATCTTTGGCCTTAGTGTGATTCATGCCCTCCATCAGGCTAATGATAAGTAAGGGTAATAATTAACCATGTTGGGTAAAGATTGAAATATGGATTTTAAAAACAACATAAAGGAATACCTACTCTCCTCCGACAACTTCTTTCTGCTGGCAGGTCCCTGCGTGATAGAGGGTGAGGCGATGGCGCTGGATATCGCTGAGAACATACTGAATATCACATCAAAACTGAATATCCCGTATGTTTTCAAGGGCAGCTATCGTAAAGCCAACCGTAGTCGTCTCGACTCCTTCACAGGCATAGGTGATGAGAAAGCACTGAAGATATTGCGCAAAGTAGGGGAGACCTTCCATATCCCCGTGGTCACCGACATCCACGAGTGCTGCGAAGCGGAGATGGCAGCCGAATATGTGGATATCCTTCAGATACCGGCATTCCTTTGCCGTCAGACAGAGTTGCTGTGTAGCGCGGCACGCACAGGAAAGATGGTCAATATAAAGAAGGGCCAGTTTCTCGCTGCCGAGTCGATGCAGTTTGCCGTGGATAAGGTGAGAGCGTGCGGCAATGACCAAGTAGCGGTCACAGAGCGCGGCACCACCTTTGGCTATGGCGACCTGGTGGTGGATTTCCGCGGCTTGCCCATCATGCAAAGCACTTGTCAGTGCCCTGTGATAATGGACATCACACACTCGCTGCAGAAGCCCAATAGCGCCTCCGGCGTGACAGGTGGTATGCCCGAGATGATTGAGACCATAGCCAAAGCATCCGTAGCCGTTGGCGTGGATGGCTTGTTTATGGAGACACACCGCAACCCCAAAGAGGCTAAGAGCGACGGTGCCAATATGCTACCCCTCGCGGAGGTGGAGGCATTGCTTACCAAGCTCACAAATATACGTATGGCATTAAAGTAGTATTAAATTTACCAATGATATAATGAAGAGATATCTTATTTCCTTGGCTCTCCTCACCGGGTCACTGTTTGCCGTAGGACAGCAGATCAACCCGATTACACAAGCTACGCTCGACGCATATAAGTCGATGCTTGAGGAGAACCCCAACGACTACGTGGTATATTACCAGAGAGCTGCGCAATACTATCAGCTCTCAATGTATGACAAGGCACTTGATGACGTGCAGAGGGCTATCAGCTTGACTCCTGCCAAGGAGAAGGATTCGCTCTTGCGCGAATATACGTTGTTGGCGAATATCCAGACTGAAAAGAAGGATTACGCATCGGCGCTCAATGCCGTCAACGCCGCCCTGGAATTGTCGCCCAACGACTATGCGTTGCTCTATCTCAAAGGTAACACCTGCATCCACCTTAACCTTCTCAGTGAGGCACGCACCTCGTTTACTGCTATGCAGCGTATCCGTTCGCGCAGTCAAGAGGCACTGACAGGCCTCGCCAAAGTAGATGTGCTGGAGGGTAGAACAGCTGAGGCTAAGCAGAAGATGGCGCAGCTAGAGGAGTTGAACTCCGCTTCCGCCACCACTTATTGCCGCCTCGGTGACCTTTACCGCGACTTGGGTGAGCCGGAGAATGCTGCCATGCAGTACCTCACAGGCTTCGCTATCTCGGAGTCCAACGAGACTCGTGCCATGTCGTCGCTTTTCGATCTGGCTTCTGAAAACTATAACGCTGTGGTGGTCGCGCTTAATGCTGCTATCTCCAAGACTTCCAATACCTTGCCGCTATATTTCCTCAAGGGGAACATCGCTTTTGAGAATGGTCACTATGTTGACGCCGAATCAGCGTTTGCCGTGCTCCTTAATAGCGAGGATGGCAAGCAAGCCACCGTATATAACCGCATGGCTTCCACGCTGTATGCCCTGAATAAGATGACCGACGCCTTGCAATACATCAACCAAGCAGTGTCGATGGAGCCGATGCCCTATAACTACGTCACCAAAGCGCAGATAGAACTTGCCATGGGCAATAACGTCTCAGCGTTGGCGATGGCTAAGAAGGCCTACGATAGTGCAAAAGATCCGGTGTTGGCGCTGTCGGAGATGGCGTTGGCAAATATCTCGCTGAAGAATTATAGCGACGCCCTGAAGAACCTCAATGAGGCAATCATGGAGGATGGCTCCAACGTAGAATTGATTATGGTGCGCGCTTATCTTTATGGTAAGCTTATGGGTGATGAGAAGAACTCGCGCAATGACTACCAACGTGCCGCCGCCCTTAACGCCAAGAGCGTTGAGGCATTTGCCAACAAGGCGATAGCACAGGCATTGTCGGGCAAGCAGCTTGATAGCACCTCAACGCTGAAAACCGCGGAGCAGAAAGCTGTGTCGGCTGATGATTACTACTGGTTGGCAGTGGCATATTCCCAGATCGGTAACCTCGACAAGGGCCGCGAGATGCTCGCTAAGTGCAAATCCCTCGGTTATGAGAATATCTATAACCTGGAGGTTAATAATATTGCAAACCTGAATATCGCACCGTTAAGATAATTACTCCGTCGCCGCCACTGTGGGTTGGAAAATCCTCAGGTCAAACTCGGGGAGCATGATGGATATATGCTCAAACAGTGCCGACTGTATGTCGGTGTATGCTATCCAGTTGGCCGTGGCTGTGAAACAATATACGAACAGCGGGATGCCCAGCGCACCCTGCTGTTCTGTGCCTACTATCAGTAGCTCTTCGTGGTTGAAGCGTGTGCTGTTGAGGATATATTTGCGCAGATAAGCGCGGAAAAGCCCCAGGTTGGTCTCAATGCTGCCATCCGCCAATTCCTCAGATATCAGTTCTTTATCCGTGTCGGCGATAATCTCGTTGGAGAGCATTTTAGTGATAAATTCATCCATAAAATCTATTTTGCGATATCTGTCGAGCGCTTCCGTGGTGAGGCGGTGGACGCTCTTGGCGTCAATGTTGTAGCTGCGATAGATGCGACGGCAACCGCTGCTTATCATCGAACGATAGTTGGTATATGAACCGCTGACAAGTGAATAGGGTGGTAGCATAGTGGTAGTGTTGTCCCAATTCTTCACCTTAATAGATATGAGGTTAGCCTCCTCCACCACGCCGTCGGCGTTTGTGCCCTGTACCTTGATCCAGTCACCCACATGGAGCGAATCCTCCATAGATAGCTGCACACCTGCCACCACGCCCAATATACTATCCTTGAAAATCAGCAATATCACAGCGGCGAAGGCACCCAGTCCGGCAAGTAGCGCGGCAGGGGATTTGTTGACCAGTATCGCGATGCTTACTATGATTCCTATTATCCACAGTATCCCCTTGGCTAGTTGTGCAATGCTCCGCAACGGCAACTTGCGTTTATTCTGTTTGCTATCGAAGTAGAGCCACGACGTGTCGATAAATTTATTAGCGCCAATGATGAAGCGCACTATGATGTAAATTATTGTCAGCGTGGATAATAGGTGGGTGAGGCTGGCGCTCCAAGTGTAAGTGAGGTTAAGCAGCATCAGATACACGATGGCGGGTATAAGCGTGGTGATGGAGTGGAAGAATAGATGAGTGTGCAGCATCTTGAGGAAGGCGTAGCGGCTGTGATTGCAGACAGCGCGTGCTATCACCAAGATGATATACCTGCATATAAGTCCCACCACGATAGCCACAATCAGCACTATGACAGCATATAGCAGAATAGCCATGGAGGCGTCGTGCGAGATGCCAAACGTGGCGAGGGCCTTGTCGGCGATAGTGGCGAGGTAATTCATGACGGCATTGGTATGTTCGTCGGGGATAATTGTATGCATAAAATTGGTAGGTTTGAGGTTGATTCTTTGCATAGATACAATTTAGACGAGGTGAAAGTTCTCAGCCTCGCTGAACCTCTATTTTTGTGCTGTTGAAATGAGTGAAATACGTAAAATGCTGATAAGGAAAAGATTAAAGTGACGTTAAGGAAAATTAACAATTGAGTTGGACGAAAATTGCACATTCGTAAAAGCGGTGTGCAATAGGCTGAAAAATATGTTGTAGAACATATTTGCGATGTAAATCACAGTAAAACAGTCTGTTATGGATTTTATAAAGAAAATATTAAAAAATAATTGAAAAATTAAAGGAGAAAATATTTGCGAGATAAAAAATCATTTCTTATTTTTGAAAGCGTGATACTTGAACTATTAAAAAGTATTAACCTCAGAGACGCACTCGAAGCTTAAATAATCGAGCGATCCGGACCTAAAACGTCGCAACGCTAGTCCGGACAAATTGAGAAAATCTCTCCGCGTTTCTACGTAATGCACCGATGCGTCGGTGACGAACTAAATTAACAGCGAGCGACTATTTAAATATGATTACAAAAAAAGGAATTATAACTACAGGGTTGGCACTGCTCCTTAGCGTGGGTACTGCCTTTGGTCAAGCAAAAAAGAGCAGCTCAGTTCACTCACAAAGACATCAAAACCTAATAGCAACCCGTAGTAACGCCAACGATCAGGTAAAACTTCTGGAAAACAATACTTTCATCGATTTGATGGACGACATTGAGCCCGAGCCTGATATCTACACAGAGGGTTGGAACAGCAAACGCGTTAATCCATTCTCTGAATCACAAGTCCCCAATAAAGCGGTGATTGACGTCACCAACTACCACATCCCCGTTCCCGGAAAAGTCACTTCCAACTACGGTTATCGCGCTAAATTCGGCAGAATGCACAAAGGTATCGACCTCGGCATCCGC
>CAZLJS010000038.1:0-5855 GCA_964559895.1 uncultured Sangeribacter sp. | reverse complement strand
CTTGCTTGATTAGTATATAAAAAATATGTACCTTTGCAGCGCAGAAAGAGCTCAGACCTAGACTGATTAAAAGGGAAAGCCGTGTAAGTCGGCTGCAGTACCCGCTGCTGTAAGTCCCCCAAAGAGCTCCACCAACAATGGTCACTGCGGCAATCTATAACGCTGTGGGAAGACCGGTGGACGCGGGATAAGCCAGAAGACCTGCTCTGATGCAAATAAGATGTGTCCGCCTTCGGGATTAAGGGAGAGGATGCGTGACCCACACTGTGGGACTCGTAGGGCGCCCTGTGCGCATTTCTTTCTTTATACTTAGGGTTTTAATTGCAATTAGACGACACATCTTTAATGTTGTGAGTTTTAACTAATTGTACATATAAAATCTATAAAATGAAACGACACTTACTGTTTTCGGGATTGTTGCTGTTGATGGGAATTTCAACGGCATCAGCTACCGATACCCTTACATGTCCGTATAAAGACGGATTTATTGGGGAAGTTGCTGTCGATGGATCTTTGCTGTATTACGACTACGGCGGAGCTTCAGGCAACACAAAGAGCTCAACAGAGAACTACTATCTGTTTAAGCCCGCAAATGAGGGTGATGTACTCACCATCGACTTCCAATCACCTATTAATTTTACAAACAGCACTACCCACATCTATATTTATGATGGGGATTGCGGCTTTGGTGGTTGGAATAAACCTGTACCGGAAGGTTATCTGGCAGACCTTCAGAATGGTGACACTTACACCTATTCAACCACAGGGAGTATCTCTGTACTCTATTATGCTCCCTCCTATAGTGAATCCGGTACCGGTTGGGAGGCATTGTTAACCACAGCGCCATCCAAGGATATGGAGTGGAGTAGCATCAGCGCCACACAGGACCTGGATGGTTACTGCTATCCATCACGCAATGACGTGGCTATCATCCGCGTCGACCTCCTCACAGATGGCGGAGCTAATCCTTTCACTGCTTCAAACATCAAGTTTAACCTCCAAGGCACCACCTCTCTCTCAGACCTATCTAATATAAGGTGCCTTTACAGCGGTTCCTCCACATCTATTGCCAGTGCCACACAGTTTGGCAATACCTACGATACCGCTACCGAAGCGCTTGAGTTTGTAGGTAGCCAGGCGCTCAAATCAGGACACAATTATTTCTGGTTGGTAGCAGACATCGCTTCCGACGCCACAGCGGGCAACGTTATCGACGCATCGCTCACCTCAGCCACCGTGGCCGGTGTAGAACGCGTTGATGGCACAATAGCTCCCGAAGGCTCCAGAACGATTGACAATATGTTATTCATGGCATCCGGCACCAATAGCTACAACATTGGTGAATTGCCACTCAAATTCTACGACGATGGTGGCCCAGAAGCCGCTTATACTAAAGAATTCTCCGGCACCACTACCTTCTACCCATCCGTAGATGGCAAGAAAGTGAAGATTAACTTCACCAAGCTGGATCTCTTCAATACATCGTCATCTATTAGCGTCGGTAACAACGACGTCATCAAGGTATATTCCGGCAGTGAAGCTACCGATGCCAATCTGCTGGCTACTATTATCCAAAACGACCCCATAGAGGTAAGCTCCGTAGCAGATAATGGTGCTATCACTGTAGCGTTCACATCTAAGACTGGTTATCCTACATCAGGTTTCGAGGCAGAGGTATCCCTCTTTGAGCCGCAAGCTATGGAGGTATCTTATGTTATCGCTGAGGCTGCCTCCACAGAGACTGTATCAGCCGGCGACGCTAACCAGGCTATGCTCCTCTTTAACCTCAAAACAGTCAACACAGAGCCTGCGGCTACTGCCAATAACTTTAAGTTCAACTATTCAGGCACAGAGAGCGCTGCTACTAAAGCCACCTTATATTATATAGGTGCCGACAAAACTGCCACAACAGGCACTAAAGTCGGAGAAGCTACTGTGGCAAGCCAGTTCACTATCACCGGTGAGAACGCTGTAGAGCTCGCTCAGAAAGACAACTACTTCCGTCTCAGCTACGACATCTCCGAAAATGCTCAGACTTCCGACACTGTTGGTGCTGAGTTAGTCACTGTCGTTTCAAACGGCGAGGAGTATGAGCCTGAAGATTCCGTTAAGGCTACACGTACTGTAAATAATATCTGCTATGCCGAGGGCACTAAGACTATCACCGTAAATGGTGACTGGACCTTCAAAAATAAGCCATCTGAATATAGCTACTACGCATACGATGCATTGAGCGGTAACCAGACCGTGACCTTTATCCCCGGTGTTGATGGTCAAGTAGTGGAGATGGCATTCTCCAAACTTAGCATCGCATGGCCATACTACAGCTATGGTTCTGACCCTGTATTCAATATCTACAGCGGCACAGAAGTTAATGCCGACAATCTGCTTTACTCTGTGACTAAGGCAACCAAAGATGTAGTACCGCAAGGCACTATCCGTTCCAACGATGGCGCGCTCACTGTAGTATTCAATGCTAACGGCACAAAGGGCTCATATTCAAGCAATGGCTTTGAAGCCTTGGTAAGCTTGTATCAGCCCAAGGATATGACCGTCACCTCCGTTGATGCCCTCCAAGCATCTACAGATGTAGTAACACCGTCATCCACCGACAATGAAATCCTTAAGGTGAAAGTAGTCACCGAAGGCAACCTCGAGCCCAAGCAACTTCAGTCTATGGTCGTTGACCTCAAAGGCAGCGCCAAATATGTGAAGGGTGTTAAGCTCTACGCTACAGGCCTCACAGAGACCTTCAGCACCGACAACCTCCTTGCTTCAGCAGACGTTGACGCAGAGCAGACCTCCGCTACCCTTACTCTCGCAGAGCCTTACAGCTTGCTTGAAGGCACTTCATACCTCTGGGTAGCTTACGATATGCAAGAGAGCTTGGTATCAGATGAAGCTATCGACGCAGCTATCACTAAATTCACAATTAGCAACGCTGATGTAGCACTTGCCACAGCAGACCCCGATGGCGCGCGCCTCACTAAAAACATCTACTACTTCCAGGATGGCGACAACGTCGTTACAGTAGATGGCAGCCTTCTTTTCTACGACAATGGTGGCGCTAACGGCAACTATACCACCGATGCTAAAGGCACTGTGACATTTAAGCCTACTGAGGGTAAGATCATCAAATTTACCTTCAATGACTTCTATACATACTACAACGATAACTTCTATATTTACAACGGCACATCTACCGATTCCAATGATCAGCTCGCTAAATATTATAGTGAGAAAAAAGACTTGGCGGATATCATTTCAACCGCCGATGATGGTGCCTTGACAGTGAAGTTCAATCCTACCAGAAACAACACCAACCGAGGTTGGGAAATCCTCGTTAGCGCATTCGTGCCTGCACCTATTGAGGTTAGCAACGTAGCAGTAGCTGCTGATGTGGCTCCCTCCAAGTTGCTCCTTGGTTCCGCCAACAACCCCATGTTGAAGATGGCAGTGACCCTCGAAGGTGAGCGTGGTAGTATGAATATCACACAATTCAACTTCGACACCCTCGATACCGACGCATCTGCATTGACAAATGCAAAAGTATGGTACACCGGCACCGAGGCTACCTTCGCTGCTACTGATCTCTATGGTGAGGCTACTGCTACTTCGCCCCTTGCTATTGCAGGTGATTTGACATTGAAAACTGCCGGAACTTACTATTTCTGGCTCACCTACGACGTTAACCCCGAGGCTAACATCGGTGATAAGTTGGAGGCTAAACTCACAAACATCACTATTAACGACGCTGAGGTTCTCGCTAACAACGACACCGAATATCGCGGTGCTATCCAATCCGGATTCCATGGCACTTATACCATCGGCACCTCTTCCACAGCTAACTACGCTACATTTGCTGACGCGGTAGCTGCTATGGCAGACGGCATCGACGGCCCCGTAGTATTTGAGGTTGAGTCCGGTTCTTATGTTGAGAAAATCGTTCTCCCCGCAGTGACCGGTTCAAGCGAGTTGAACACCATAACCTTCCGCTCTAAGAGTGGCAATGCCGAGGATGTAGTTGTTTCTCATGAGACTTGCGACACCTCTTATGGCGCTGCCAAAGATGGTGTGTTGAAGTTCAACGGCATCAACTACGCTACTGTGGAGAATATGACATTCACCACCGAGAACACATCTTTTGAGTCAGTGGTATTATTGCTTAACCAATCCCGCCACGACACGCTCTCCGGTTGCCGCGTTATCGCTCCCGCAACAAGCTCAACCAGCACAGTGAACCTCGTTAAGACATACGCTGAATCTACAGCTAATGCCAACAACGACTACTTCACCGTAGAAAATTGCTACCTTGAAGGTGGTTATATCGGTGTCTCTATCAACGGAACTGGCATTGTTTCTCCTGTGAAGTTTAGAGGCGAGGAGAGCCCGAGAATCCTTAATAACACATTTGTTAACCAAGGTTCCAAAGCTATCTACCTCTACAGCTGCTGGAACGCTACTATAGATGGCAACACTATCACCAACGATGGCGCTGTGCTAAGCTCCACACAATATGTGATGGACCTTTATCGTGCTGCCGGTGAGGTAGTGGTTTCCAACAATAAGGTCAATGTCAATGCCGGCACATCTTGTGCAATGTATGGTATCTATCTTCGTGATTTGACTAATGACGATGCCGACGAATCTCATAAGCTTATCTACAACAATGATATTCAAGTTGTAGGTGGTGATGGTTCATCAAAAGAGATCTCCGGTATCAAGATATGGATCAATATAGAGGGTAAACATACCATGGAGGTGATGAACAATACCATCGTTCTTCGCGGTTCCGGTTCATCTGTATCCTCACCCTTCTTCATAAATAATTCCTTTGTCGGTTGCAAAGCTTACAATAATATCTTCCAAAATGAGACATCTGTAGGCTATGCCGTACGTGTCCAAACGGCCACATACATTAACGAGACTTCGGAGTTTAAGAACAATGCGCTCTATGCAGCGAGTGGCACAATAGGATATGTTGCAGAAGATGTAAAAGAGTATGCTGACTTTGCCGAGAAAGTAGGCGAGACAGATGGCGTTAACGAGAAAGCTGAGTTCCTTACCGACGACAACCATGAACTTGCACAAGCAGGCAACTTGGTAGCGGCTCTTCCCGTAGATTACATCACCAAAGATATCCTTGGCCGTGACCGCGACGCAAGCACTCCTACTATCGGTGCTTATGAGTTTGTAGAGTCTGTGGATGCTCCCGCTATGGTTGAGGGCTATCCCACTATTACTGCCGTAAAACATGATTCAGCAGTGTTGAACCTTGCTGCCGACATGGCTTGCGTGGCACAATATGTTATTCTTGATGCTTCTGCTGACCAACCCTCATTGGAGGAGGTCGCAGCTTCTGAGGATGTGGTGGAATTGGCTTCCGCAACACCTGTAGCTGTAGCGTTGTCAGGTCTTACCCACGACACTACTTATAAAGCATATATCGTGCTTACCTCTTACACCGGTAACGTTTCCGACGTTATCTCATCTGAGGCATTCACTACCTCATACCAGCCCACTGCCGTTTCAACCTTCGAGAACGTCACCGTCACTGACGAGGGCTTCGAGGATGGCACCGCAGCCTTCTCCGGCTTTGAGGTCGTAGAGGCTACAGACGCTCCGGGCGTTGACTCTCAGAAGGTGGCTAAGATCAGCGATGGCGAAGCTATCGTAACGCTTACCAACAGCACTAACCTCACTATCGACGGCTGCTTCATCAGCAATGCCGCTCCTGTCACCCTCACTGCTTACAATGAGGAGTATGAGATTACCGCTACCAAAGCAGTAGCCGCAGGTGCTTGGCGCTTCATCAGCTTGCGCGACCTAGGCGCTTTCACCACTCTTGGCTTCAG
>CAZLJS010000037.1:0-11728 GCA_964559895.1 uncultured Sangeribacter sp. | reverse complement strand
TTGAGAAACTTGATGAAGTGCTCGACACCACGGCTCTTCAGCTCCACGAGAGATTTGAGTTCCAGAAAACAGCCCTCGCTAAACAGTTCCCGTTGGTAATGAACCGTCTTTGGAATGGTGCTGACAAATTGAACCCTAACGACACCATTGAACCTGTTATCAACCAAGGAACTCTCGGCATCGGATTCATTGGTTTGGCAGAGTGCCTTATTGCCCTCACAGGTAAGCACCATGGCGAGGACGCAGCAGCGCAAGAGCTCGGTTTGCGCATCGTGAAACATATGCGTAGCCGTTCCAACGAGTACTCAGAGAAATATGCTCACAACTACTCCGTGCTCGCTACTCCCGCTGAGGGCCTTTCCGGCAAATTCACCAAGAAGGATAAGAAAACTTTTGGCATCATCCCCGGAGTTACCGACAAGGATTACTATACCAACTCCAACCACGTTCCGGTATATTACCATTGCTCACCGCGTCATAAAGCCCAGATCGAGGCCCCTTATCACGAGTTGACACGTGGTGGACATATCTTCTACGTAGAGCTTGATGGTGACGCCACTCACAACGAGGAGGCTATCATGCAAATCGTGGATATGATGGATAAGTACAACTTAGGTTATGGCTCTGTTAACCATAATAGAAACCATTGTCCCAAGTGTGGTTACGAAGATGCCCAGAAGGATGTGAAACTATGCCCCAAATGTGGCACTCCATTCGAGACAATACAGCGCATCACCGGTTACTTGGTTGGTACCACCGACAGATGGAATTCAGGAAAATTAGCCGAACTTCATGATAGAGTAGTTCACAAATAATAACCGATTCATGAATTATCGAGTGTTGGATATTGTGCGGGGCACTACGGTCGATGGGCCGGGGTTCCGCACATCTATTTACCTTGCCGGATGCACACATCAATGTCCCGGCTGCCATAACCCCCAGTCTTGGGATCCTAACGCCGGAGAGGAATATACTCTTCAGCAGATCCTGGATATAGTCAAGGAGGAGGACTTCAACGTCACTCTCACCGGAGGCGATCCGTTGTTCAATCCGCAATCAGCCAAGACATTAGTAGATGCGATAACCGCACTTGGCTATACCGTTTGGTTATACACCGGTTATACCTGGGAAGCCATACAGAAAGATCCCAAGCGCATGGCTGTGTTGGAGAATGTCGAAGCCATAGTAGAGGGCCCGTTCATACAAGCGTTACGTGACGTTACCCTCCGTTTCCGTGGCTCCTCCAACCAACGCATCATCTATCCCCATCAGAACTAAAATATTCTAGCGGATTAGACAATCAGGTAAAGACAAGGAGTCTAACCCGCAAGTCGGTTAGTCTCAAGTGGGGTACTCACAAGCGGGGTAGGGACGTTCCTTGGAGAGCCCGCGTTACAGTCAATCGGTGATAGCACCAACGGCTGACGCTCCGTTTTATGGCTATAGGTTGCGTTTTAATTACTCTCAATATCCATATTTTGGAGTCTCTATACGCTACAACTTCGGATATAAACGAGTCGAATCGTATTATCTTGAGTGATTGATAAGAAAATAAAAAGGCTGCACCATAATAGATATGATGCAGCCTTAAAATCTATTTGCTTAAATGTATCGCTACAGAAAGAATATTATTTAATCGTAATTTTCTTTCCGTTCACAATGTAGATGCCAGATGCCAAAGATTTCAGATCATCAGCAGTCGCGTTGTGCAAAATTCTGATACCTGTTGTGGTAAATACATCAACGTTGTCGCTGTTATTTCCGAAAACGTCTGCTATTCCTGATGACTTACCAACGATGACTTTAATATCTTTGGAGGTCACAACACCGCGATAATCAGCTGTTACTGTAAGTGACGCTTCACCCTTAGCTAGCGCTTTGATAGAATATTTGCCATTAGCTGTGCGCTCAATTTCGCAAATATCTTGGTTAGTGCTAACTACGTTGTAGCAGATAAGATTCTTATTGTATCCGTAAAGAGTAGTAGCACCCTCTATGTCAAGTTCTACTGCCTCATCAACGGCATTTATGTTTATATCATTGAGCTCAATTACCGGAGTCGCTTCTACCGAGTAAACGGCCATGGCAGGGAACCAATAGTAATCGGTAGGACGTACTGTCATATCCTCAATAATATTGCCTGTAGCGGGATCTACGAAATAAATCCAGTTTTGAGCATAATGTGTTCCCCAACCTGATTCAGTTGCAGTGAGCACAATGTAACCTGTTTTCTGGTCCACGCTGATGCCACCTCCATACAATACTTGTTGCTTGCCATTTGCCGAAACGGGAAGGGTAATGAAGTTGCTAACGTATTCATCTTTATCGAAGTCGTATTTGTCGATGGTTGATGATTCATCTTTGCGCGCATAGTATGCTATATTCTCAGTAGCATCGCAAGCGATAGGCGCTTTCTTCCAAGTGCTCCAGATATTTGCTACAGCAGCTTTATTATCTGCTTTGACATCTATTTCTTCGATATCAAGAGTCTCGGGGTCAACTTTGATAAATTCTCTTGCGTCATCATTGTTGGTGATATAAAGTGAACCGTCTGCTGTGACAATAGGATTAATCGCAGTCATCATATCAATGTTTGCTACAAGATTATCAGTGTTATAATCTATTACGAGCAAACCACCATAGTTCTCAACAGCGAATACGTATTTACCAAGACGCACCATTTCGCCGTATTTGTATTTGAGAATTGAGGAGGATTGAATCTCGGTGTTCTTGATAGGACCGGATACGGAGTAGTCTGATAGGTTGAGGATATATATACCTGTGTCAGAACCTATGTAGGCTTTCTCTGCAGATACACCGCAAATAGAGTTTACACCGCTGGATTTGCCGCCTACTTCATTTACTTCACCAAGCAATTCAAGTGTGTTTGCATCGAGAATAGAGATGATGCCACCATTACCATTGCTTCCTTTTTGTTTGCTGACTACAAATAATTTGTCGCCAAATAGCTCTGCATATTGTGATGTTGTGCCGAGTGATTTATCCGGATTCTGAATAGCAAAGATATCTTGAACCAAAGTGTTTGATTCACGGTCAAGATAGTTGATAGAACCGCAATCGTGGCCATACCAACCTTCATTGACAAAGTAGATACCATCTGTGCAATATCCCACAGTAGGTTGAACGAGTTTGAAGGTAGCTGTTATTTCATTTACAGATGCTTCCAACTTGTCGGTATCTATAGTCTTGATATATCCGGCAGGGATTGTAATGGTGTATTCACCGTCAGGGAGGAATGTGCTTGTGCTAAGTCTGAATTCAACGATCTTGCTTGATACACTTCCTTGAAGTTCATAAGTGTCGTTGCCTACGATTACCGGAGTTCCGGCAGTCTTATCGATACTTACCTTGTAAGGTTTACTCTCTGTAAAGTCAACGGCAAAGCGTTTGAACAGTGAGATTGTCTCTTCATTTGCAGGAGCCAGTGTGTAGTCATATTTCACAGCCTCTTTTACAGTGTAAACAGCAGTGATGTCAGTGGGGTTGGAAATCACAGTTGATAAGCCATCTCCTTCAAGAAGACCTGTGGGTATATTTAGTGTCCATTCACCTAATGGTATTGTGTTACCATCAGTTGTGCTGAATACTACAGTATTATCATCCTTTTGAGATGAGATGAGTGTAATAATGTTTTCTCCGCAAGAGAGGGTAGCCGATGCTTCATTACCGGCTTTTACTCTAATGTTTGTTAACGGAGCCGCTCCACTAACCTCTATCTCCGACAGAGAAGTCATTTTTGATCCTGTTGTCGGGCTAATGGTGTAGTTGAAGTTAATGCTTGGGTCAATAGTGAATTGTACATCAATTGCAGGATTTTCAAATTCTGCATTGGTGTAGTCGTGGAAAGCTCCGGCAGGAATAGTCAATTGGTATATACCACCTTCAGTAATGTCTATCGAATTGCTATTGCCACTACCGGATTGGTTAAACATCAAATTAGCGGTGCGATAACCGTCACCACCAAGAGTGGAGGTAGCGACCGAGTATTTAGTACCTGTTGTAGTGTTAGTGAGTGTTACGCCATCAGTATTGAAAGGCCAAGCGAGACCTTCCGCTGTATTGGGGAATGTAAGTGAAACACTTTCTATGTGGCCTACTGTGCTATTCGCTTCAGGAGTTATAGTGTAGCTGTTGAGCGTGCTTGCTTCCTTTATGGTGTAGGTCAATGCAATTTCCTCGTTGGCTACAGATGTGTCTGTATAGTCAGTGAGTATTCCTGCAGGTATCACTATTGTATAGGTGCCAGCTTCGGTAAATGTGACGGGCTCGTTGCTGCCTGCCTCTGCAAAACTCATGTTAAGAGTGCTGATATTATTGCTGGCAGTCACATTGATAGCACTATATTCAGTTGTAGCCCCTCCAACTACTGCGGTGAGCTTGATTTTGTCTGAGGAAATAGGCCATGATAGACCATCTTCAAGGTATGGGAATGAAATTGAGAATGTGGATAACTCGTCAATTATACCTGCCTCAGGAGTAACGTTGTAGTTAGTAAGTGTGGTGCCATCATAGTTCTTGGCAATTGTGTAATCTACATCAATACGTAAGTTGCTGTCGGAAGGTGCATCGTTTGAACTGAAAAGTTTAGCAGGGATGCTTAACGAATAGTCACCGGGAAGCACGATTGAGGACGCGAATTTAATGATGACGCTGTTAGAACCGATAGCTTCGATGCTTGAAGCATTATATGTAGCCTGTTTGCCTGTCTTCTTTTTTAGAGCAACAGATGATGCAGCACCATTAATATTAATGCCACCTGTAGCATTGGGGAATGTGATTGTTATTTCTGATAGAGATGTAGCTTCTGTAGTAGAAGGAGTAAGAGTGTAAGCCGACATTGAGGTCTCTTGTGGTGCCGGAATCACGTAAGTCGCTACAATCTCATCGTTTGTCTTACTTGAGTCAAAATAGTTGGCAATTGTTCCTGCGGGAATTGTCAAAGTATAATGTCCGGGAGTTGAAATTGTAACTACGTCAGAGGAACCGTTAAGTCCAAAAGACATAGTAACGTCAGAGCCCCAAAGCCATGTGCTTTTGGCTACAGTGTACCTAAGTGATGGGTCCTCATCACAGATTAGTGTGACATTTGATAGGTCCGGATTTGCAATTCCGTTCCACCCTGTATCAGGGAAGTCAATCTTAATTGTGGAAATTTCTTCCACCTCATTTGCAGGGTCCGGTGTCAGTACATACTGCCCGATTCCTTCTGCATTGGCATTAGCACAAAAGGATAATGCAAATAAGGTTAGTCCTAATTTAGTAAATTTATTCATGAATGTTTAGTTAATAAAACTTATATGTTTGCGATTGGATAATTCATTAGTGAAATACGTAATATATGTTTGAAATTAAGCGCCGTTACCAAGTTAGGTAATGGCGCTTAATAATTTGTTTGTAAATCTTTATTCTTTGGGAAGTAGTGCGAAGTCAAGCACTTGCGCAATATCCTCAACGTAGTGGAATGTCAAGCCCTCGAGATATTTCCCGGGAATCTTTTCAATATCCTTACGGTTCTCTTTGCAGAGGATGATGTCAGTGATACCGGCACGTTTGGCAGCCAATATCTTCTCTTTTATGCCACCTACGGGGAGCACTTTGCCACGCAACGTCATCTCACCGGTCATTGCTAGGCGAGAACGCACTTTGCGACCTGTGAAGGAGGATGCTAACGCAGTGGTCATTGTGATGCCTGCCGAAGGTCCGTCTTTGGGTATGGCTCCCTCCGGAACGTGTACGTGGACATCGTTTTGCTCAAACATTGCTGTGTCAATACCTATTTCAGCAGCGTGTGCTTTGAGGTATTGCAGTGAGATAACTGCCGATTCCTTCATCACGTCGCCAAGGTTGCCTGTGAGGGTTAGCTTCTCACCTTTACCCTTAGTGAGCGATGTCTCGATAAACAGTATCTCGCCACCTACCTGAGTCCAAGCCAAACCGGTCACCACACCAATGTATTTGTTGGTCTCATACATATCAGGGTTGACCTCTTCAGCACCAAGTAGTTTAACCACATCGTCAACAGATAGGGTAGTGGGGTATTCCTCACCGCGTGCTTTCTTAACACCTAGTTTTCTAACCACTTTAGCTATCTTCTTCTCGAGCAATCTCACGCCACTTTCGCGAGTGTAGCTCTCGATGATTTTTGCTACCGCTTCACGTTCAAAGACTATCTCATCTTTAGCGAAGCCTATCTCCTCAAGCACCTTTGGTATAAGGTGTTTGATGGCAATCTCAATCTTCTCGTCGGGAACGTATCCGGAAATCTCTATCATCTCCATACGGTCCAGAAGAGGGCGGGAGATGGTGGATATGTCGTTGGCTGTGGCGATGAACATTATCTTCGACAAATCATAGTCGAAATCTACGTAGTTGTCGTGGAATTTATTGTTCTGCTCCGGGTCAAGCACCTCCAGCATAGCTGTGGATGGATCACCCTTGAAGTCCTTGCCTATCTTGTCTATCTCATCGAGCACAAACACAGGGTCATTGGATTGGCATTTCTTCAATGCTGTTATGATACGTCCCGGCATAGCTCCGATGTAAGTCCTTCTGTGACCACGAATCTCAGCCTCATCGTGTAGGCCACCGAGTGAGATGCGAGCATACTCTCTGTTCAGCGCTCTGGCTATGGATTTGCCAAGCGATGTTTTGCCGACTCCCGGAGGACCATATAGGCAGAGGATTGGCGCTTTCATATCATTTCTGAGCTTCATCACAGAGACCTGCTCCAGGATACGCTCTTTCACATCTTCAAGTCCATAGTGGTCTTCATCAAGCACACGTTCCACGTCTGCCACATTGATCTCTTTATCCTCATGTTTATCCCAAGGGAGAGAGAGAAGAGTCTCCAAATAACCGAATTGAACGGAGTATTCGGGGTTCTGGACGTTGTAGCGCTCCAGCTTCTTCAGCTCTTTCTCGAAGTGCTGTTTAGCCTCCTTGCTCCATACCATCTTCTCTGCATCCTTCTCCAGTTGGTTGATATCTTGATCCTCGATAGAGTAGCCAAGCTCATCCTGGATGGTGCGTATCTGTTGTTGTAGGAAGTGCTCACGTTGTTGCTGGTTCATGGCCATGCCGGTGCGGCGCTGTATCTCCTCGCGCATCTTCATGAACTCATAAGCCTGCGTAAGGCTTGTTAGCAACTGCGAATAGCGGTCCAAGACGCTATCCTCTTCCAAGACGCGTTGCTTGCTTTCGATGTCAAGAGGCGCGTTCATCGCTATATAGTTGGCGGCGTCGATAGGATTCAGCGCCAGCAACTGGTCGAGGTTGTTGCGCATTTCCGCTGTTTCCTTCTCATCCAGCAGGTCAAGCATCTGTCGGAATTTCTTATCCAGCAGGGTGAGCGTCACTGATAAACGGGTGTTGTCTTCGTGCTCAATATCCTCGTCGCATATAGAGATGACGCCTCGCAGATATGGTTTGCGGCTCTTGATAGAGTCGAGGTGCGCTCTAATACCGGTCTTTATCATCGCCGTGGTGGAACCATCGGGCAGGTGGATAATGTCGAGCACCTGTGCCAATACACCTACTGTGTAAAGGTCGCGTTTGCCCGGATTCTCCGCGTCTGATTTCTTTTGAGTGACGATAATAATCGCTTCTCTGTTGGCGTGTGCCTCCTCGCATAGTATCGTTGAGGCCTCGCGGGTCAGGTTTACCGGCTCAAACTGATTTGGAAACGACACATTATTTTGCATCGGTAGTATAGGCACATTGTCGATGTCTATATTTACCGATTTAGATGATCTGCCATCCGTATCGTTGAAAAAGCTGATCTTCTGATAATTATATGCTTCTGTGTTTTTACTTTGCGATTTTTTCATTATCCAAACAGTGTTTTAATTGCAGTGTCGTTTTTATTGGAATGCAAAGTTAGTCATTATTTTCCAATATTGGTGTCTTGGGTAGCGAATAATGCAACGCCAGCCATCCTAAAAATCCGGCTACGATAGAACCTACTACGATGCCCAGTTTGGAATTGTTGAGCAGTGTCAGCATTTCGCTATTGTTGGCGCCGAAGGATAGATTGGCGATAAATAGCGACACGGTGAAACCGATACCGCCAAGCATCGCTATTGAGGCGAGTTGTTTCCAATTGCTACCATCAGGCATCGGGGCGAGTTTCAGCTTTATCGCAAACCATGAGAAGGTGAAGATTCCTACGAACTTGCCAATAACTAGACCTAGAATAATGGCTAGTCCCACACCTGAACAGATAGACGACATCTCAAAGTTGCCCAAGTAGATACCTGCATTTGCAAATGCAAACAACGGTACGATCACATAGTTGACCATGGGATGGAGCGTGTCCTCCAGTTCCTGCAACGGTGATATCACTTTATCTGATGCTGACTCTATCTCCTTGAGCCAGTTCATCTGGTCTTTGCTAAGGATAGTGCGGCTGGTGAGGTTGTCCTCCTCATCGTTGGAGAAGTGCGCAATATTCTTTTTGATGGTTTTGATATATCCCTTTGGTGCAAATACCGGTTTCGCAGGAACACAGAATGCTACTAGCACACCGGCTATCGTCGGGTGGATACCTGCGTTGAGGAATAGATACCAAACGAAGGCGCCGATGCCAAGATAGAACATTTTGGTCTGTATGCGAAGCCAACCGCCTAACATCAATATACATAGCAGCCCTGCGGCTATCAATAAGTAGATATAGTTAATATCGGTGCTATAGAAGATAGCTATGACGATAATGCCGCCCAGGTCATCCACTACTGCCAAAGTAGTTAGGAATACTTTCAGCGAGATTGGCACTCTATTGCCCAGCATGGAAAGCACACCCAGAGAGAAAGCTATATCAGTCGCCATAGGGATAGCTGCGCCACCATCGTAATCGGTGCCTTTGCTGAGAAGGTGGAATATCAATACCGGTACGCACATACCTCCGATAGCTCCGATGATGGGGAGCAGTGCTTGTCGCACCGAGCTAAGTTCACCTACCAATACCTCTCGTTTAATCTCCAATCCCACGGAGAAGAAGAACACCGCCATGAGGGCGTCATTGATAAAAGCCATGATACTCATCGGTTCTCCATGGTGACTAAACAGATTAAATCCACCTACTTGAAGTGCTATCTCGTGAGTCCATAAATCGTTGTAATACTCCTGTAGCCCCGGGATATTGACCACGATAAGGGCAAGGAGAGTCGCAAAGATAAGAGCGTTACCACCTTCGGTATAGTTCTTAATCATCTTGCGCGCTGTGTAAAATACGCTTGACATATTCTCTTTGTGTTTTTAGTATTTATACTTCCCGATTGTTAGTATCAGCTACCGGCAATCGGAATAATTCCTTTAGTGCAAAACAAAAAATGGCTGCAAAGATAAGTATAATTTTTTAATTACACAAATGGCTAGTTAAAGTCTGTTAAAATATTGGCGGCTAATCCAATAGATATTAGCCGCCAACGCGAGTGGTAGAAAAGGGTTTAGATTTCGTTCTCCCAGACGCCCACTACTTGATATAGTTGCGGACAGGCCTGGGTGAGGAAGGCACTGAGATTGATGTTGTTGGCTATGTTGACATAGGTAAGAATCGGGTCGAAGCTTACATTGAGCGTCAGTAGCTGGTTATTGCTGACGTTAAGGCGCTGGAGAAAGCTCATATTGCTGAGGTCTAGATAGGAGAGGTCGTTCCACGCCAGGTTGATAAAGGCAATGTTGGGACTATCGTAGAAGCTCACACGTTCTATGTCATTGTATGGTGCCCATACGTCGTTAAGTGCTTTGCATCCGGTTATAGCCAGCTCTTTCATGGAGTTGTCGCTGCAGAAAACGGTGCTTAGGGCCGGGAGGTCCTGGATGAGTAAGTTGGTGATCTTATTATTGTTAATATTCAGGTTTTCCAACTTTATAAGCCCCGAGAGCTGCACGTTGGCAAGGTCATTAAAACCGGCGTATAGATTCTTTAGCGCCTGGCAACCGCTCACTGTCAACTGCTCCATATGGTTATTGCCGCAGTTAAGCGTTTCCAGATTGAATGCGTTAGACACGTCGAGCGATAAGATGCTGTTGCCCGATACGTTTAGCCGCTTTAGAAACGGCGTGCCGGAGAGCTCTATCTCAGCGAGTCTGTTGCGATAGAGCGACAGTGTCATCAGCATAGGACAGTTTGTGGCGGAAAACTCTGTGAGCTTATTCCTGCCCGCTCTCACCTCTGTTAGAGAGGGATTGTTTTCAAGCATAAGCCCTGTGATGGCATTTCTAGTGATGTTTAGCGATTGCAGGGATTTCATGCCGGAGACGTTGAGCACGCCGCCCAGCTTCTTATCCACCCACTTTATCTCCACGATGGAACCATTCTCCACCTTCACGCCTTCCCATGAAGAGGGATCGTTGATGTCAATGATTTTCAGTGCCTCGGCGTTGGTGGGGGCTTCCTCGGCAGGTTGTGACAAAAATACCTGCATACATTTCAGGTCTGTCTTGTTGAATTTCTGCGCACATATATTGATAGCGCACAGCAGGATTGTTGCAATAGAAATAATTTGTCGCATAATAATCGTTTTTTAGGTTTATGTATAAACAAACAACATAGCGTTAAGTTTTCATCTCCTGTTCATGAAAATTTGCTTACCTTTGCGTCATGAACAAGAAGGAACGTCTATTCAGATTCAAGCAGTTTGCTGTATCTCATGCTAAGAGCGCTATGAAAGTCGGTGTCGATGGCGTGTTGCTGGGCGCATGGGCGGATATAGAGGATGCCACTGTGATACTTGATGCTGGATGTGGGTGCGGACTTATCGCGCTCATGGCTGCGCAACGTAATCCCCACGCTGTCGTTCATGGCATCGACATCCATCAGCCCTCAGTGGATGAGGCTACCGCAAACGCTCTATCTTCTCCATGGTCTGATAGGATCGACTTCGCGTTATGCAATTTTGTGGATTATCGTTGTGATAAGCCAATAAGCCATATACTATCAAATCCGCCATTTTTTGATTCCGGCATCGCTGATCCTCAGACGGATAGAGAGTTTACTCGCCATTCTGCTATGTTGGGGCCGTTGTCACTTATCAGTGTCGGTAGCCGCTTATTAGCTCCGGATGGGCGTATCTCAATGATAGCTCCACCTGAGTGGTTGGACCGTATTTGCGTTGAAGCGAGAAATTACGGCATGTATATAAATCGGTTGATGTATGTCTATTCACGACCTGCGCGCCCACCTAAACGAATATTAGTAGAATTAAGGCGTGGTGAAATAGATAAAGAGAATGTTAAATTTGAACCGACATCAAATAACAGCTTATATATAGAAACTTTAAATTCAAAGGGTGTCATAGACTATTCTCCTGAATACCGACTTCTATCTTCTCCGTTTTATCTCAAATTCTAGTGTTAAGATAAATTAATTCGTATGTGAATGTAAAGAAATAGGATACAAATTCAACTAAAATAGGCGATGTAACTGGCAGAAAATCACGCAATTGACATTATTTAACGGGAAAAAGAAATTCGAGGCCTTTGTTTGTGTGTTATTATTATATAACTTTGTAAATTATTAATAAATCTAACAGGATAATGAAGGAAAATTGGAAAAAAACTCTAGTACTTTCATTGACATTTTTGCTTGGCATTTTGAATTTGAAAGCGGATGAAATAAAGGGCGTTGTAGTGGCAGAAGACCATGACGCGCTCTATGGTGCCACTGTGGGTCTGTTGGCATTGCCCGACAGCACTTTGGTAGATGTGC
>CAZLJS010000036.1:0-11739 GCA_964559895.1 uncultured Sangeribacter sp. | reverse complement strand
CAAAAGATTATCATACAGTGGTGGTAGGTATAGACATAGGCGGTACCACCACCACATTTGGTTTTGTAGATAGACGTGGAAATATATTAGCGTCGGGTGGTATCAGCACGAAGCGCTACCCTGATTTGGAGGATTATATTCAAGCGTTGTATAATGAGGTGATGGCTGTAAAAGACCGTGCGGGTATCACGTCTCAGATATATGGCATCGGTGTAGGAGCTCCGTGTGCCAATTCAGTGACAGGCGAGATAGAGGGTGCGGTTAATTTGCCGTGGCCGTCGCCGACGCCGTTAGCTGCCAAGATGGAGGCGGTGTTTAAGATACCGGTTAAGATAGCGAATGATGCTAATGCGGCGACTATTGGCGAGATGATGTATGGTGCGGCGCGCGGTATCAAGAACTTTATCATGCTCACATTGGGCACGGGTATAGGCGGTGGTATCGTGGCAGATGGGCATCTCATTTCGGGAGTAGGCGCTATGGCCGGTGAGCTGGGGCACGTTAATGTGCGTCCGGAGAATGGTCGTCAATGTGCTTGTGGTCGTCGCGGATGTTTGGAGACGTATTGCTCAGCCACGGGCGTCACACGCACAGCGCAGAAGATGCTTGCCGCATCGACACGGGAGTCGCTGTTGAGAAATGTGGATGTGGAGAATATCACTGCAAAGGATGTGTTTGACGCAGCCAGCAAAGGGGACGCTATCGCCAATGAGATATTTGAATATACGGGAAATATTTTGGGAGAGGCGTGTGCCAACTATGCGCTGTTTTCGGCGCCGGAGGCTATAGTCTTGTTTGGTGGATTGGCACAAGCCGGAGAGCTTATCTTTAAGCCCACTCGAGAGTCCTTTGAGAGGAATTGTCTGTATATATTCAAAGATAAAATCAAGATCATACCATCGGAGTTGAAAGCGTCGGATGCGGCAATCCTTGGCGCCAGCGCGGTGGGATGGTAATATGAAATTAAAATCTAATAAAATGATTAGCTTGAAATTTAAGCATATAATAGCTGCGATGCTAATGGCGATGCCCACAGGGGCTGCCTTTGCCGAATATATCCCCACGGAGGCGGTTAAGGAATCGCAGCGGGAGTTTGCCGAAGATAGGTTTGGTATCTTCATTCATTGGGGCATATATAGCATGTTTGGCCAGGGAGAATGGTTTTTGAACTATGGTCCCACTGCGGAGGAGTATGCCAAGGCAGCGTCGGGATTTTATCCTGCCAACTTTGATGCTGATGCCTGGGTAAAAGCCATTAAAGAGGGTGGTGCGAAGTATATCTGTATCACCACGCGTCATCATGATGGTTTCTCGATGTTTCACACCAAGCAGTCGAGCTATAATATCGTGGATGCGACGCCGTTTAAGCGTGATATTCTCAAAGAGTTGTCGGATGCTTGCCAGAAATATGGCATCAAATTGCATCTTTACTATTCGCATCTAGACTGGACCCGCGAGGATTATCCTCAGGGACGCACGGGCCACACCACGGGTCGCGACGCGTCGAAGGCTGATTGGAACCATTATTATCAATTTATGAACAATCAGCTCACGGAGTTGCTCACTGAGTATGGACCGATACGAGCTATCTGGTTTGATGGATGGTGGGATCATGACGAGGATGCGACGCCGTTTGATTGGCAGTTGCCCCAGCAGTATAAGATGATACATGATCTTCAGCCGGGCTGTCTGATTGGTAATAATCATCATCAGAACACGTTTGAGGGTGAGGATATCCAGATTTTTGAGCGTGATGTTCCGGGGGAGAATAGTGCCGGATATTCAGAGCAGGATATCAGCCGATTGCCACTAGAGACGTGCAATACGATGAATGGCATGTGGGGCTATAAGATTAAGGATCAGGACTATAAGACAGTAGATGAGATAGTGGCATATCTAGTCCGCACGGCGGGCATGGGCGCCAATCTACTGCTCAATATCGGTCCACAACCTGATGGCTCCCTTCCAGCTACAGCGTTGCAGCGACTTAAAGGTGTAGGGGAATGGTTGTCGCAATATGGTGAAACTATCTATGGCACAGATGGTTGCGGCATGGCGAGCCATGAGTGGGGTACGGTGACACGCAAGGGTGACCGAGTGTTTGTGCACATACTCAACCCTGTGGATAAGGAGATATTTGTGCCGTTGTCGGGCAAAGTGTCGCAGGCCTTCACCTTTATTGATAAGAAGAAGGTGTCGTATAAGCAGTCGGATAGCGGTGTGCTGCTGAATATAGGCATTGTGGCACCTGTCACAGACTATGTGGTGGAGCTCCGCATGAAATAACCTAACACCAATACCATGAAAGAAAAACAAGAACAGCATAGTCGCGTTAAGCTGGAGGTATGTGCCGGCGATATAGAGAGCGTGTATGCCGCCGCCAAAGGAGGTGCGTCACGTGTAGAGCTATGTAGCGCGTTGAGCGAGGGGGGGCTAACGCCCTCCTTCGGCCTTATAAAAAGGGCATGTGCGGTCAAGGAGATAGCGGTAAATGTATTGATTCGGCCACGTGGAGGCGATTTCCTATATACCGATGACGAGGTGGCAATCATGTGTGACGACATAAGGGAGATATGCTCGCTTGGGGCTAACGGAGTCGTGATAGGTGCATTGCGTCGAGATGGTAATGTAGATTTCGATGCGTGTAGCAGGATGATTGAAGCCGCGGGAGCTATGGAGCTGACCTTCCATAGAGCCTTTGACATGTGTCGCAAGCCCTTTGTGGCGTTAGAGGAGATAATACGTCTGGGTTTTGATCGGTTGCTAACGTCGGGGCAAGCGGGCAGTGCCTGGGATGGCCGCGAGCTGATTGCCGACCTTGTGACGAATAGTGAAGGGCGTATATCCGTAATGGCCGGAGGTGGAGTGACGCCTGATAATGTGGAGGCGTTGATACGCTATACCGGAGTGCGTGAGGTACATGCTTCAGCACGGCATACCGTGGAGAGCGATATGTCATTCAGGATGGATAATGTCAATATGGGCGTCAAGGGTGCCGACGAATATAGCCGCAAATCTACATCAGTAAAAATAGTTAGAAAGATAGATAACATAATACGCAAGATATGATGATAAAGAGAATAGCTTACATAGGCGCTACAGCCATGACAGTCCTCAGTAGCGGGTTCTGTTTAGCCCGCACGATAGCGACGCCACAGGTGCTGGAGGATTTCAATAAGCGCAAAGAGATAGCAGTGTTGCAACCCAAGTTGTCGGAGGTGGAGAGCCTTCAAGGGGATGAATTTGTGCGAGAGAGCATGAAATTTCTCTATACCTATATGCAGCTTCCGGATATCACGGACTACAGCGTGGATTTCTACGTAGAGAATATGAAAACTACGGAGAGGGCGTTGTCGGAGATGCCATGGGGCACGACCGTTCCGGATAGGGAATTGCGGCATTTTGTGCTACCGGTGAGGGTCAATAATGAGTTTCTTGATGAGAGCCGAATGGAGTTTTACGAGGAGCTTAAGGATCGTGTCAAGGGATTGAGCATGGAGGATGCGATACTGGAGGTAAACCATTGGTGTCATGAGCTGATCACATATCAGCCCTCCGATGCACGCACAGCTTCGCCGTCGTATCTGATCTTGGGCGCAACGGGGCGTTGTGGCGAGGAATCGACGTTTACCGTAGCGGCATTGAGGTCTGTGGGTATTCCTGCCCGCCAGGTATATACTCCGCGGTGGGCGCATACCGATGATAATCATGCCTGGGTAGAGGCGTGGGCCAATGGAAAATGGTATTTTCTCGGAGCCTGCGAGCCGGAACCGGTGCTTAATCTGGGCTGGTTTAACGCTCCCGCGTCACGCGGTATGATGATGAATACCAAGGTGGTAGGCCGTTATGATGGTCCGGAGGAGGTGATAACGCGCAACTCAGATTATACCACAATAAATGTGACATCCAATTATGCGCCTGTGACAGATGTCATGGTGAAAGTTGTGGATGAGCAGGGAAAAGCTGTGGAGGGCGCCAATGTGGAGTTTGGGCTATACAATTACGCCGAGTTTTACAGCATAGCGCGCAAGGAGAGTGACGCCAAAGGCACTGCTACATTGCGTGTCGGACTTGGCGATATGCTTGTCTGGTGCAGCAAAGATGGCAGATATGGATGGGGCAAGGTCTCGGCGGGCAAGGATGCGTTAGTGACCGTAGTGCTTAACCATAGTGGCCGATTCAGCGCTGAGGAGGATATTAATATTGTCCCGCCAAAGGGTGGTGGCTTGGTGCCGCAAGTATCGGAGGCGATGACAGAGCAGAATAATCGTCGTAAGGAGTATGAGGACTCCCTACGCCACGCCTATATGTCGAAGTTCTATACCGAGGAGGAGGCCGTAGCGGTGGCTGAAGAGCTTAAGCTGGATAAGAATGCTATGACCAGGGTGCTTGTCGGCTCACGTGGCAATAGAATCACTGTGGAATATTTCTTGACGGAGATGGCAGATAAAGAGAAAGCTCTGGTGCTGCTCAACTCTCTTAATGATAAGGATTTACGAGATGTTAGACTTGCTAATCTTGAGGATGCTATCCTGGTAGGGGGCACGTCGAGCGAGGATGAGATAAATTATTTGCTTAACCCACGCGTAGAGAATGAGAATTTAACCCCATATAAGAGGTATTTTATCGACAAAGTTCCGGAGAAGTTGCAGCATCAATGGCAGGCAGCGCCGGCTACGTTGGCTACGTGGATAGCGGAGAATATACGGGCAGATCGCAGTCTTAATATGCAGGGTATTAGGATGAATGCCGAGTCGGTGTATGAGTGCCGGGTAGCTGATCCTAAGTCGCGCGATATATGCTTTGTGAAGATGGCGCGTGCCATGGGTATCATGGCGAAGATTGATCCTGTGAATGGCGCGGTGTCGTATTATGACGCTAACAAGGGTGAGTGGTGCGAGGTTAATTTTAATAAGAAAGATGTGGTGAGCAACTCCAAGAAGGGGGTGCTAAAGCTCTCTTATGAGCCGCATAAATACCTGTCTGATCCGAAGTATTATATACATTTCTCCTTGTCAAGGATAGATGAGGAGGGGAGGAAACATCTCTTGGAATATGATGAGGATGCTACCTTTAATAATACGTTTGCTTCACCGGTATCGTTAGAGGAGGGTGAGTATATGCTTGTCAGCGGACAACGATTGGCCTCCGGTGAGGTGCTGGGACATATGTCATTTTTTACAATAAAAGAAAATGAGACCACAGAGGTGCCCTTGACAGTACGTAGCGACGATAATGAAATCAGTGTGATAGGTCAGTTCAATTCAGAGGACCTGTATTACGACATGGAGGAGAAGGTGTCAAAGTCGATACTTTCCACCACAGGGCGCGGGTATTACATACTGGGAGTGATATCCCCTAATCATGAGCCATCGTCGCATTTGCTAAATGAGATATCAGCGATGAAGGATGAGTTTGAGGCGTATGGTAAGCCAGTGATATTATTGTTGCCAGATGAAAGTTCCGCAGCACGTTTTGACGCATCGCGCTTCCCCAATCTGCCGAGTAATATACGTTTTGGTATAGACACGACCGGCGCTATACGAAGTGAGATATTGGAGTCAATGCACAGCGATAGTGGCGAGCTGCCTATCGTGGTCGTGGCAGACACGTTTAATAGGATAGTCAATTTCTCACAAGGGTATTCTATCGGGAGTGCCAACCGCGTGCTGGATATAATAAAAAGAGTAGAATAGACTATGAATACGACAGATATATTGGCTAGTGTGAAGCATAACGTTCTCCCATTGATAGATAAGTATTATGGTGAGAATAGGGAGCTGCGGGCGTTGCTGCTACTGCATAGCGAGTCTGTGGCAAGAAAGGCATTGGAGTGTGCGAAGATACCCCTAGCAAGAGGAGAATCGGTTGACCTAAGCTTTGTGGCAGAGGCGGCGATGCTTCATGACATAGGGGTGGTGCGCTGTGATGCTCCCGATATATATTGCTATGGCACAGAGCCGTATATCTGTCATGGAGTGATTGGCGGTGAGATACTACGGCAAGAGGGGTTACCGCGTCATGCGTTGGTGAGCGAACGGCACACCGGAGCAGGCCTTACTGTGGAGGATATCCAACGTCAATCACTGCCATTGCCACATAAAGATATGACGCCCCAAAGTGTAGAGGAGCGCCTTATCTGTTATGCTGATAAATTTTTCTCAAAGTCGGGTGATGCCGCGATTGAGAAACCCTTTGATAGAGTCTGCTTGTCAATGCAGCGTCATGGAGAGGATACGCTTCATCGGTTTCTACTCCTTCATGCCGAATTTTCAGACAGTGCTATTATAGATTAGATAGCTCTTGGATGGATATACCTGTCATTTCAGAGATTTGAGAGAGCGGTATATTAGAGGCAATCATCTTCTTGGCTATGTCGAGGGAAGCAGCATGAGCGCCCTCTTCACGTCCTTTTTCGAGACCTTCAGCGCGTCCCTTTTCGAGACCTTTTGCAATACCTTCGGCACGACCTTCGGCGCGTCCTTCGGCTCTGCCTTCAGCACGTCCTTCAGCACGTCCTTCAGCACGCTCGGTGAAGATGTTGTCGCGGAGGATTACCACGTTGTCGAGGTGGCGATAGTATGCCTTCAGCTCATCTTTGGTCAAGCGGTCGAGCTTGAGGCGTTCACGGGCTTCGGACAGTCCGGGTGCGGTGGCCTCGTCGGGTATCTCGCCGGTGTTGAGGAAGTAAATCCACTGCTCCAAGGGTATCTTGGACCATTTGTTGAAGTCGTTGACCTTCAGGATGTAATATTCCGGATAGAGCTGGCTCACTTTCTCTACCTTGAATGTCTCGCGCTGGAACGGTGACAACTCCAGTACCTCGTTGTTGTGCAGGCCACGGAATTCCGTTTGCCCGTGATATACGAAGTCGGTGCCTTTGCCCAGCGAGAAATAGACGATGTTGATGCTGTAAATCTTGCGGATTTTGCTATAGCTGTCGCCACGTTGGATATACTCCGTCACCAGCTTGGACACGCCAAAGAGCATTCGCTGGAAATAGGCGAACTCATTGTTGTTCTGCACCTCTAGGAGTATCAGCTCCCCTTTGGAGTTTTCGGCGAGGATATCCACGCGGTTGCTTTTCTGGAACTCGTCCTCCTGGTTGCTTTCGCTTTCCAACAGCTTCTGAATAGTGACTTTCTCCTCGAGTAGGGTAGTAATAAGGCCTTCCAGCACCGCGAAGTTCGCTTTATCGCGGAGCAGACGTTTCATCGCCCAATCAAATCGTATGTAGTTATCTTTCATGATTCTCTATTTTGATTGAATATGCAAATATACAACAAATATCTTAATTATCAAGTCCTTTTGTCAATAAATTACTAGAAGATACACCGTTGTTGGCATACATTGAGTTATCTAGTAAATTATAACGGATTATATCAAAGTTTTGAATAAAACGGCTGCTAACTACGTCCATACTAGATATTTTTTCCGTAGGCTATTGTTTTTTAATGAAATTTTTGTAAATTTGCCACAATAAACATATCAACAATTAAAAAACAACGATTTATGAGAAAACTCAGTACATTATTACTCCTGTTGCTGATAGCCATTGGAGCGAAAGCGGCTGATTTTGACCTGGCAATTGAGAATGCATCCCTCGATCAAGATTTGTATCTGGCAGGTGATGAGGCTACATTGACGGTCAACCTGGTAAACAATGGAGATCGCACGGTTTCAGGCTTTACAATCATGTACAGCATTGACGGTAGTGAAGGGGTGGTTAATACCTTCACAACCACACTTAACTCCACACGTACTTCTACCAAGAAGATTAAACTCACTATTCCGGAGATTGGGAACGGTATTCACCAACTGACAGTAAAAGCGGACTTGGTCCGTGACGATGTTACAGACGAGGTCCCCGGCAATAACACCGTAGATAACAAATTTGTCATTTACAACCCCTCTGACGCTATCGATAAAAAATCATTGATGGAGCAATTCACCACTATCAAATGCGTGAACTGTCCTTACGGTGACGCTGTCCTTGACGCTACTATCGCCGACAGAGATGATGTGGTTTGGATCGCACATCACGTAGGATATGGCACCGACGAGCTCACCATCGATGGCAGCAATACCATCATGAATAACTACGGCATTAATTACGCGCCGGCAGCTATGCTTGACAGAACGGTAGTCACCGGATCATCACCGGTCTTCGGTCTCGGTTATTCAGATGCTACTGCAGGAGCATCCGTAGTGAATCCCTACATAACTAAATGTGTCAACAACCCCACATTTATTGGTTTCCAAAACTTAAGCGGCACCCTCAACGCGGATAAGACCTCTGTGACTATTAACGTCAAAGGCACACGTGTCAACGAATATGCAGCGCTCTACGACGATGTTAACGTGACTGTTTACTTGGTAGAGAACAACTGCTACGCGGCAGTAGGCCAGACAGGAAACACTTCCAAGCATTATCACGACAACGTGATCCGCGCTATGCTCAACTCACCTATGGGCACCGCAGTAGAGTGGAACGGCAATGAATTTGAATACACCGTCACTGCCGACATCGACTCTAAATGGAATACAGACAACTTGAGAGTCGTAGCACTCATCAACAAGCCCTTCACCACCACCAACGCCTCTCAAGTATTGAACTGCGATGAGACAGCCTTGGTTAGTGGCGAGTCTGACAGCTACGATATCTCCATCGAGAAGCTCACCTTGGACAACGCCATGTGCGCAATGGGCGACTCCAACACCGCCCGTGTATCAATCAAGAATGTAGGCACAGTAGCCCTCAACGACTACTCTATCGACCTCTACCTGGGCGACAAAGTAATCCTGACTAAAGACTACACCACCAACCTCAATGTCAACAGCGCCGCCTCCAAGAGACTCGTATTTGATATCCCCGAGGGCACTGAATCCGGTGAATATGTAGTTAAAGCAGTGATCCGCATCAACGGCCATAGCGACATCAATACAGACAACAACAGCGCCGAGGCTACATTGGCTATTTACGACGCGGCAGACGCTTACAAGAAAACAGTATTGCTGGAGCAATTCACCACCATCAAATGCGTGAACTGTCCTTACGGTGACGCCGTCCTTGAGAAATTCATGGAAGACAGAGACAACGCCGTATGGGTAGCACACCACGTAGGTTACTACACCGACGAGCTCACCATCGATGAGAGCAACGATATGATGACCAACTTCGGCATCAACTTCGCCCCTGGCGCTATGCTCAACAGAACACAACTCGAGGAGGACCGCATGGAAATCAGCCTTGGCTACTCCAACGCGGCATCCGGCGCCAAGATCCTTTCAGGATATATGGACACCGTCCTTGCAACTCCCGTATTCGTAGGTATCTCCGGTATCGGTAGCACCGTCTCTGAGGATGGCAAGACCATGGACATCACAGTAGTCGGCGAGAGAAATCCCAAATACGCATCACTCTACGACGATGCCTACGTGACTGTTTACTTGGTAGAGAACAACTGCTACGCTGTACAAGCACAAAGCGGTGACTCCTCCAAGCACTACCACGACAACGTGATTCGTCATACCGTGACACCTATCATGGGCACACCTATCGAGTGGAACGGCAATACATTCACCTACACCGCCACCTCAGACGTCGCCACTAAGTGGAATACAGACAACATGAGAGTCGTAGCGTTCATCAATAAGCCTTACACCACCAGCACCGAATCACAGGTTTACAACGCCGCTGAGCAAAAGGTCGGCACCAGCAAGGTTCACGCTGTCAACGCTGATAACTATTCCGTATCATACAACAACGGTAGCGTATCAGTAGCGGGCGCTTCCAACGTAGAGGTTTACTCTATCGACGGACGCCGCGTCGCCAACAGCAACCTTAACAACGGTCTCTACCTCATCCGCTTCACAGTAAATGGCAAGGTAGTAACCCTCAAACACGCCTTCTAATTCCAACAGTTTTATACATTAATAGCGGGTGCGCTTAATTGCGTACCCGCTATTTCTTTATGTGGAAATACGTGAATTATTCAGCTGTCAATTCCACCACGCGGCTAGTGTTGTGGATATAGTCGAATATGTCAAGGCCATACTTCATCAGATAGTCACCGGTGAACGTCATGCCATTCTGAGCGAACGACGAGACAGTGCCGGGCATCAAGTTGATTTCCTCTACGCGGTAACGGCGATTGGCGTCGAGACCTTGTAGCTTGACTCTATGAAGTATCTCTTTATATCGAGGCGACAGATTGTAAGCGAAGAGGACCCCTTTGTTTTGAGCCTCGTCAACGTATTGTACAGCGGCGTGAGCCGACTCATAGGGTGAGACAAGGCGATACTGTGTGCCATCCATAATCGCCGGAGAGAGGCGCTTCCAGTTAGCCACAGCGGTGCGGCAGAATGTCAACTCGTCGTCGCTAAGCTCATGCAGACCGATATCAAAGCCGAGCTTGCACATAGATGCCACGTCGGTGCGGAACTTCACCGAGGTCTGCTTGTTCCAGCTGGTGACGTGTGCTGCCATCGCCTTGGAGGGGAAGAACTGCGAGAATCCCCATTGGATATAAACTCGTTCCACCGGATCGGTGTCGTCGCTACACCAAAATTCTGTGAAATATTTCAGTGCTTCATAGTCGCAGCGTGCCCCGCCACCGGAGCATAGCATCATAGGCACGTCGGGATATTTAGCATTGATGCGGTTTAGCACGTTGTAAATGCCGCGCACATGGTCCACATACAACTGCTGTTGGTTGCCTTTGTTGTAGGGGGAATAGATGTTGGTGATGGGGCTGTTGCAATCCCATTTGAAGTAAGCCACATCAGGATTCTCGGTCAGTATCTTATCTACAATGCCGAATACATGGTCCTGCACCTTGGGATTGCTCATATCCAGCACCAGTTGGTTGCGGTAATAATAAGTGTCACGGTTGGGTTGCTGGATGACCCAGTCGGGGTGTTGTTCATAGAGTTCACTCTTGGGGTTTACCATTTCCGGTTCGATCCAGATGCCGAATTTGACGTCGGCCTCTTTGGCAGCCTTGACAAGGGCAGGTATTCCGCCTGGCAATTTATCGTGAGTGACCTCCCAGTCGCCCAGTCCGGCGTGGTCGTCTTTGCGGGGGTATTTGTTGCCAAACCAGCCGTCGTCGAGGAGGAACATATCCACGCCTAGGTCTTTGGCCTCTTTCATGAGCCCTGCCAGCTTCTCTTGGTCAAAGTCAAATCCGGTGTTTTCCCAGTTGTTGAGGAGAGTCAATCGGCTGCCGTTGCCATCTTTGAGCTGATAATTGCGTGCCCACTGTTGGAGATTGCGGCTACCTTGCGACGCGCCGTTATGGCTAAGGGTGAAGATGAATTGCGGGGTGGTGAATGTCTGGTTGGGTTTCAGCTCATAGTTGGAGGCGTAGGGGTTGATGCCGGGGATGACGCGCAGATTGCCGGCATTGTCTATCTCGAAAGTGAAGCGGAAATTGCCGGTCCATCCCAGCGTGCCCATCAGTACGGTGCCGGAATGCTCTTTCACTTCTCCGTTGAGGCCCACTTCAAAGAAGGGGTGGGTGTGCATAGCGGCGCGGCTGCCCAGCTTGGTGTCGATGACCTTTTTGCCAAACTGCAACTGCTGGCTGCTCATCTGCGCCTCACGTGCCCAGTCGCTGCTGAACTCTGTCAGGTAATATGATGGCTCGTTGAAGTATAGCATCGCGGAGGCATATTGCGACAGCGTCACGGCCCTCTTTTCGGTGTGGCGTATCTCGCTCCATGTCTTGATGACAT
>CAZLJS010000035.1:0-11988 GCA_964559895.1 uncultured Sangeribacter sp. | reverse complement strand
CCCATACGTGTACGTCTGCGCAAATTAATTAGATTATGTACATGAAGTTCGTTTACTGCATAATTGACCTCTCCTACGGAGACCTCTTCACACTCACATACCAAAGCGGCTTCGTTGTCGGAAGCGGTGCTGACATGCTTGCTAAGGGTGCCGTGGCGGCCCTCAGAAGCTTTCTGCTCAGTGCTCATTGCTATGATGTGTGACTTTCTTGCAGCCTCATCCTCAGTGTTTTCACTACCGGGAAGCGGCAATTCGGCTGTCTGGCAGACACCCTGACGATTAAGTTTCTTGCATACCATATCGGTAGCCCACTCTGCCATTAAGCGGTATGTCATCAGCTTACCACCTGTGATGGTGATGAAGCCCTCCAGACCGTCGCGGGTAGCGTGGTCCAGACATACGATACCGCGGCTGATGGAGCGTCCCGACGGGTCATCGTCGGAGGCTACCAACGGTCTTACTCCTGCGTAGGCTCGTAGTATTCTAGTATATGCCAATTCGGGTGCGAGCTGCTGGCCTTCACGCATCAGCACCTCCACCTCCTGTGGCGTAACAAACATATTATCAACTTGATCAAAGGGCACGCGGTCTGAGGTGGTACCGATAAGACAGATGGTATCGCCCGGCACAAGGATATCTGCATTGGCAGGCTTACGGCAACGGTTGATAACCATATTGTTAACACGGTGACCAAAGATCAACAGAGCACCTTTGGCGGGGAACATATTCACATTGACGCCGGCAAGTTTGGCGATCAAGTGACCCCAGATACCTCCCGCATTAACTACCACATCGGCAAAGGCTTGCGATTCCTCGCCGGTCTTTACGTCGCGCATTGTCACGCCCTCGATACGGTTGCCGGTGCGCACGAAGCCAATCACCTCGTGATAGGTAAGCACCTCAGCGCCGTGGAGGCGTGCGTCAACGATATTTGCTGTGGTAAGACGGAAGGGGTCAACAGCACCATCGGGGACTTTTACGGCTCCGATAAGATCTTTATTGACAGCTGGTTCCATAATTCGAGCCTGCGCGGGATCAATCTCCTCGGCGCTAATGCCGGCATTGCGACATGACTCGATAAATTTTGCTTGATAGGCTAGGTCATCCTCAGGAAGGGTGATAAACAAACCACCCGTCTCCTCTACACAATGGCGAGCAATTTTACGGAGAATCATATTCTCCTTGATACATTCGGTGGCTGATTCATGATCGGTGACAGCATAACGGGCGCCGCTATGTAGCAAGCCATGGTTTCGTCCCGTAGCACCTGCGGTAAAATCAAAACGTTCAACGATCAAGACTTTCAGTCCGCGCAACGCACAATCGCGGGCAGTGCCGGCTCCTGTCGCACCGCCGCCGATTATGATAACATCATAATGTTTTGCCTTTGCATTCATGGCTGTTTTGTCGTGTATTAATGTTTGTGAAATCTGATTGGTCCACTAGCGATTCGAAACACTGTTGTTTTCATTTCCCTATAGATAAGAAACCTTTCATCTTTCGTTTCGATGCAAAATTAAGAAATTTCGTAATACCAACAAAATTTTTTAGCAATTATTTTTATATTTTTTACAATTAAGTTTCGAAAGGTAAAATTCAGTAGATAAGACAATCATAAAAAAAGACAAGCCAAAGGCAAACGAAAGACCGTTTGAACAGAACAGCTCCGCACGAGGACCTATACTTCATCGCCTACTACCTCCACTCCCCTTCCTCGCGCGGAGCTGTCCTGTTCAAAAGATCTTTCTTTTGATTCATCGCCTTGCCTCCACTCCCCTTCCCAGCGCGGAGCTGTTCTGTTCAAAAGATCTTTCTTTTGATTCATCTACACATTAATTATATAAGCATTAGCAGATTCAGGCTCAAAATGCGCTTAGCTAAATCATTCTCCCGCTTATGGCACATTTTTATCCACATATCGCAATTATCCGACATTTTTCCTTGGAAATTTAAATTTATTTCACTATTTTTGCGAAGAAAATCAAAAACGCATAAATAAGATGCTGAAGGAAAAACGCCATGCTCTAATACTGGAGAACTTAATGAAACAAGAGGTCGTGCAAGTTGTAGATCTGGCACGCATATTGAATGTATCGACTGTCACTATCCGCAAAGACTTAGCCGAATTGGAGAAAGCCAACAAACTTTACCGCAGCCACGGCAAAGCCAAATTGGTAAACCCATATATCACAAACCGCACTATTTCTGAGAAAGAGAAATTAGCCACCAAGGAGAAAATTGCTATCGGGCAGTTTGCTGCCTCACTTATCACCAAAAACGATTCTATCATCATCGCTTCGGGCACTACTGTATTGGCGTTTTCTAAATGCATAGCACCTACATCACACCTCACCGTTGTCACCGCGTCGCTCAACGTATCTGAGATACTTAGCAACAACGAGTGGGTCAACATCATCCAGCTGGGTGGCGTGCTGCGCCATAGCAGCCGTTCCGTAGTAGGAAAATATGCCGAATACCCCTTGGCGGAGCTATCTTGCAGCAAACTATACCTAGGCGTGGATGGCATCGACCTGGATTACGGCATCACCACCACCGACTATCGCGAAGCGGAGCTCAACAAAGTGATGATGCACGCCGCGGAGAAGGTCATCGTCCTCGCCGACTCCACCAAGTTCAGCCGTCGCGGTTTCAGTAAAATCGCCAACATGGAGGATGTAGATCTCATCATCACCGACTCCGGCATCCCCGCATCCATAGCTAAACGGGTAGAAGAGATGGGTATTGAGTTGAAGATCATCACCCCCACAGATATTTTCTTTGAATAATGAAGACAGACAGCTAGCGATCCATATCGTCCAATTCGTCGTAAGTATCGAGGGTATCCCACACTTCAAAGTCATTGAGGCACGCCTCATCCACGTCGTCAAGCTCATCGAGCTCGTCGTCGAGATCCTCTATGCGGTCGTCAAGGTCCTCTATACGGTCCTCCAGCTCATCTATGGCATCTTGATGCGCCTCCGATTCGTCCGCCTGAGAGTATAATTCATCAAGCTTGGCATTGAGTTTTTCCTGCTCTTGAGAAAGTTTTTTGCGTTTGCCCAACATGGCAAACATATCATACAGCATCGACATTGTATTAGAATTTTAGAGTTTGGTTTTAGACTGCAAATATAACAAAAAATCCTCATGAGCCAATCGCATGCCTTCATTTCAATGATTTTTATTAATTTTGCAGAATAATTTAGCTGAATGTGACTTACAAAGTGTTATTTAAATAGGTATTTAATATCAGGGAGGTTAAATAACAAATGAAAAACACATTCCACTATGAATGAGACAATAGAGATGAAGAGATTCGACGAGCTGGGTGTGAGCCCAAACTTATTAAAAGCAATCGAGGAGCTTGGTTTCGAGATGCCTATGCCCATCCAAGAGATGGTCATTCCTCACCTATTGGAGAAGGATGGCGACGTGGTAGGCTTGGCGCAGACCGGCACCGGAAAGACAGCCGCCTTCGGCTTGCCCGTATTGCAACGCACCAACACTGAGCTACGCCAACCACAGGCACTTATCATAGCTCCCACACGCGAGCTATGCTTGCAGATAGCCGGCGACCTTGCCGATTTCGCTAAGTACATTGACAATCTGAAGATTCTCCCTGTTTATGGAGGTTCCAGTATCGAGAGCCAAATCAACGCGTTGAAAAACGGCATCCAGGTGATCGTCGCCACCCCGGGACGACTCATCGACCTGATAAACCGCAACGTGGTGAAGCTCGACAATATCCACACCGTAATTCTTGATGAAGCCGATGAAATGCTCAACATGGGCTTCGTAGATGACATCAACGAGATCCTCACTCACGTCCCCGACGAGAGGAAGATGCTAATGTTCTCCGCCACTATGCCAAAGGAGATAGCCGACATAGCCAAACGTTTCATGCACGACCCCGTGGAATTTGTGGCAGGCAACAAGAATGAAGGTTCTAAAAACGTAAAACATATCTACTACTTGGTCAAGGCACACGATAAATATCTATGTCTGAAGCGAGTAGCCGACAATAGTCCCAACATCTACGGCATCATCTTCTGCCGCACCCGCAAGGAGACGCAGGAGATCGCCGACAAGCTCATCGCCGACGGTTATAACGCCGACTGCCTACATGGCGACCTTGGCCAGGCACAACGCGACTTGGCGATGAAAAAATTCCGCGACCATGTGACGCAGATCCTCGTAGCCACCGACGTGGCGGCGCGCGGTCTCGACGTCGATGACCTCACTCACGTCATCAACTATGGTCTCCCCGACGACGTAGCCGTTTACACTCACCGTTCGGGCCGCACAGGACGCGCTAACAAAACCGGCGTATCTGTGGCTATCATCCACTCCCGAGAGAGAGGTAAGCTCAAAGAGATTGAGAAGAAAATCGGCAAAGAGTTTGAATATAAAAAGGTGCCGACTCCCGAACATATCATAGAGAAACAGCTCTACAACCTCGCCGACCGCCTCGAACGAGTAGAGGTCAACGAAGAGGAGATAGCCAAATATCTCCCCGGAGTAAGCAAAAAGCTGGAATGGCTCTCTGAGGCAGACCTGCTCAAGAGAGTGCTCTCACTGGAGTTCAACCGTCTCATCGCTTATTACCGCGATATGCCCGACATCGACCTCAACGACAGCGGCAAGGGTGAACGCGGCAAAAACGACCGTCGCAAACGCGACCGCCTCACCGCCGAAGATGGCATGGAACGTGTATTTGTCAACATCGGCAAACGCCACGGCTTCTTCCCCGGCAACCTCATGGAGCTGGTCAACAAGAACGTGGAGGGTGGCAAGCCCAACATCGGCCGCATCGACCTGATGCCGGAATATACGCTCTTTGACGTTAAGCAGGGTGACGGTGCCCGCGTGGTTCGCGCTCTTAAGAACGCCGATTTCTTTGGCCAACGCCTCTACTCCGAGATCGCCGAAGAGGGTAAGGACTACGGCGCTAAACGTGACCGCAAAGATAGCCGTCGCGGCGACAAACGTGACCGTGGCGACAGGAATGACCGCGGTGACAGAGGCGACCGTCCGCAACGCCGCGGCAGAAACACCGACGAAGCACCACGCGGCAAACGTCGCGACGCTGACGCGCCCAAAGCCCCCGCCAACCGCAAAGAACGCCGCAGCAAAAAGAACGCCGACAACGCCGCACCGAGTGCCAACGATGTCCGCGGTCTCGACGAGTTCAAAGAGATGATGGGCTTCAACGACGTCAACAACTTCGACGCTCCTAAAGCAAAAAAGAAGGGGAAGTATAATGGCAACTACGACCTCTTTATAAAGAAAAAGAAATAATACTAATCTCTACCTCACTGATTCTATATCATGAACAAAAGAAGAATCTCATTATTACAGCATATACTCGCAGCCACGGTGGTGCTTGCTTCAAGCATCACCTCCATGGCTGACGACACTGTGCTCACCGCCACCAGGATTTTCACCACCATCCCGGAGACCGATTTACCCATGTTGCCGTTCAGGCCGCGTCTCGACCTCATCGACTACTACAACGCCGGCAGCAACAAAGAGATGGAGAATATTTTCGTGGGGGAATGCCGCATCGACACTCTCACCGACAACTACATGAAGGTGGCAGTCTCTGCAGGCAGCACCCTGGAGATACGCATCCTCCCCATGGGCAAGAAATATGTGGCAGCGGAGAGCTACACCTATGGTGACGCTGATATGGCTGCCGACACGCAGCTCACCTTCCTCAACGAGGAGGCGCAACCGCTAAAGCTCTCCAAGTTCTTTAAAGAGCCCGAGCTGAAAGAGTTCTTCGACGTTCCCAAAGGGAGCGATGTCACCCTCAAGGAGATATTGGCTATGATACCATACCCCACCATCGAGTATAGCTTCAGCGCCGACAACACCGACATGGTGGCACGCCTCACCATCGAGAAATATATGAACACTGAGGACTTTGAGTTTATTAAGAAATATATGGTGCCCGAGATTCGTTATAAATGGATGAGCAAAGGCACATACACAAAAAGTAAATAAAGATCGCATCAAAAGATATGGAAAGAAAAGTAAGGGTACGTTTTGCCCCCTCCCCCACGGGACCGTTGCATATAGGAGGTGTCCGCACCGCCCTATATAACTATCTCTTTGCGCGCCGCCACGGTGGCGACATGATACTCCGCATCGAGGACACCGACAGCCGTCGCTTCGTGCCCGGTGCCGAGGAATATATCAACGAGGCCATGGCGTGGCTTGGCATCAAATTTGACGAAGGTGTGCGCGAAGGTGGCGCCTACGGCCCATATAAGCAGAGCGAACGCCGCGACATCTATCGCAAATATTCACAGCAACTTCTCGACAACGACAAGGCATACATCGCCTTCGACACCCCCGAGGAGCTGGATGCCGCACGCGAGAAATTCCCAAACTTCCAATACGACGCCTCCACACGTGGCAACATGACCAACTCCCTCACCCTTCCCGCCGAGGAGGTCAAGGAGCGCATCGCCCGCGGTGACCAATACGTAGTCCGCTTCAAAATAGAGCCGGGCCGCGATGTTGTGGTCAACGACCTGGTGCGTGGCAAAGTTGTGATCAACTCCTCCATCCTCGACGACAAAGTGCTATACAAGAGCGCCGACGACCTACCCACATATCACCTCGCCAACATCGTTGACGACCACCTCATGGAGGTGAGCCACGTCATCCGCGGTGAGGAATGGTTGCCCTCAGCACCGCTCCACGTGCTCCTCTACGAGGCATTCGGCTGGACCGACACCATGCCGCAGTTCGCCCACCTACCACTGCTGCTCAAGCCCGTAGGCAACGGCAAGCTATCCAAACGCGACGGCGACAAGCTCGGTTTCCCCGTATTCCCCTTGGAATGGCACGATCCCAAGTCCAACGAAATCTCCAGCGGTTACCGCGAGAAGGGATACCTCCCCGAGGCTGTGGTCAACTTCCTTGCCCTCCTGGGCTGGAACCCCGGCGACGACTCAGAGCTGATGTCCATGCAGGAACTTATCGACAAGTTCTCCTTTGAGCACTGCTCCAAAGCCGGCGCTAAATTCGACTATAAGAAAGGTATCTGGTTCAACCATGAGTACCTGATGAAGAAGCCCGATGCTGAATTGGCAGAAATGTTCCTTCCCATCCTGCATGAGAAGGGTATCGAGAACCCCGACATGGAGTATGTGGCACGCGCCGTAGGTATGGTGAAGAGCCGCATCGAGTTTATCCAAGACCTATGGGCACAAGCCGACTTCTTCTTCGTAGCCCCCACAGAGTATGCCGAGAAAGATATCAAGAAACGCTGGAAAGAGGAGACACCTGCCATCATGGAGGAGCTCATCACCGTGCTTGAGTCTATCGACGACATGACCTCCGCCAACGCAGAGAAGATAGTGCTCGACTGGATAGCATCCAAAGAGTATCACCTGGGCAACGTGATGAACGCGTTCCGCCTCACCGTGGTAGGTGCTTGCCGCGGCCCGCACATGTTTGACATCACTGAGATCATGCCTAAAGCAGAAGTTATATCACGCATTAGAAAAGCTATAGCCACTATAGGCAAATGAGACAACTAGATAATGTGGACCAACGCATCAAAGAGCGTTGGTTCACACATATCCTATATAACACCGGCATACACGGCTACAGTGGCGCCGTCCACCTGGCGTCGCTACGCAATCGCAAGGCGCGCCTGATGTGCAAAGGCCACAAAGCGGTATGGCGAATCCTTGAGGAGAAACTCGACCCCAAGGCTAAATATATATGGATACACACCTCCTCACTAGGTGAGTTTGAGCAGGGACGCCCCCTGATAGAGCGCATACGCAGCCAAGCGCCACAATACAAAATCATCCTCACCTTCTTCTCCCCTTCCGGTTATGAAGTGCGCCGCAACTACCCCGGTGCCGACATAGTATGTTACCTGCCATTCGACACCCCCTCCAACGCGGATATGTTCATAGAGCGGGTGAACCCTTGTATGGCAATTTTCGTGAAATATGAGTTCTGGCGCAACTACCTCATGACGTTGAGACGTCATAACGTGCCCACATACCTCATCTCCGGCATCTTCCGCAGCTCGCAACTATTCTTCAAGAGCCACGGCAAATGGTATCGCAACCTGCTCCGCTATTTCACCCACTTCTATGTACAAGACGAGGGTAGCCGACGCCTCTTGGAAAGCGTGGATTTACACAACGTCACCGTGGCGGGCGACACCCGCTTCGACCGCGTGACAGACATCATGAAAGGGTGCCGCGAACTACCCTTCCTCACCGAATTTACCAAAGAGAAAGCGTTCATCTTCATGTCGGGCAGCAGCTGGCCCGCCGACGAGGCCATCTATTTCCCTTGGCTGAAAGCACATAAGAAGGTGAAAGCAGTGATAGCGCCGCATGAGTTTGACGACAAACGTGTGGCGGATATCTGCGCCGCCTTCCCGGGTGAATGTGTGACATGGACTGAGCTGGAGCGCGATTCCAAGCTCATCGAGGGTAAACGCATCGTGGTGATGAACTGCATGGGGCTGTTATCCTCCGCCTACCGCTATGCCGATGTGGCGTACATAGGTGGCGGCTTTGGCAGCGGACTGCACAATATCAATGAGGCTGCCGTATATGGCATACCGGTGATATTTGGTCCTAACAACGCCAAGTTTATCGAAGCGCAGGAGATACAGCAGCACGCCGCGGGATTTGAGGTGCATAGCGCCGAAGAGCTCTCAACCATCGCCACCAAGCTTCTCAACGACAACGATTATCGTGAAGCATCGGGTGACGCCGCCTCCGCTTATATTCAAAGCAAGCTGGGCGCCACAGACATCATCTTCCACGACCTATTTGCAAAATAACTATCCCTTCGCACAACCTATTGACGCGAGACAGCATAGCTATCGCCAAGAAACAACAACGGATGCACACCTCAAGGTATGCATCCGTTGCTATTTATAGTATAGTAGTATTCTATTTGCGTTCCTTAATCATGCCGTTGCGGTAAGCATAAAGGAGGTCGCGGAGCTCGTTGATCTGCTGCTGCAGCTCTCTCCCTATATCGGTGTCGCGGACACATACTCGTTGGGAATTTAGCTCCACAATCTGCGTCGTGCTCACGATATCCGAACCGAGGCGTATCGCCTCCTCGGCAGAGGTGAACGGCTCATGCTGCACCAGCTCGAAGCCGCGGCTGTGATATACCAGGGTGTATCCGGCGATACCGGTAGTATCGTGGTATGCCTTGGCGAAACCGCCGTCGATGACCATCATCTTGCCATTGGCTTTCACCGGTTGCTCACCCTTGCCCACCTTCACGGGCACATGGCCGTTGATGATATGGCGATGCAACCCCTCCACCTCAAAGGCGTCAAGAATCATGTCGCAGACGCGTTCCTCACCGCGCAGGGTGTAGTAGTGCCCCTTCTCCTCCTTGTGAGTAGCCTTGTCTTTGATGAAATAGCGCTCAAAGGTCGCCATCTTGGACTTGTCAAACAGCGATGAGTCGGGACCACACCATAGATACCAATAGTAGTCGCGCGCATAGTCGCGAAACTCCTTGGAGGTGTCTTTACTGAACGGCGCACGCATCAGCTGCTCGGTGAAGCGCAACAACTCCGGACCTTGGTAGTCCTCATCTATGATATGCACTGTCTTGAAGGTGCCGTCGGCGTTCAATGGTATGGAGGCGTGGAATAGCAGGTTGGAGTTGAAGATGGTAAACATCCCGCCATGAGAGAGCAATGTGCTCATATGGCGCTGCAACTTGTCGCTGACGCGGAACGAGTGCACGAGTTTCTTCACCAGATCCTCCTCCTCTTCAGTAAGGATATATGGCGTCTTTGGATCTACCGTCGGGAAATTAATGTCCTCCATGGGATACTCCGTTCCCTCCAGATTGATGGTACCCTTCTCATAGTTGATGCAGTGTAGCAGGTTGCGTCCCTCCATACCCCATTCAGGGTGACGGAAGATCATCGCCGCCTCGAGCTTAAACTGTATCACAGCGATAGCCTTATGCATCTGCGCTATGATACGTTTGTTCTTCGCAGTAAATTCCTGCTCATTCTCAAAGGATATTTTCGGTTCGAAGACGGTGCAGGGATCATCGGCATATGTCTCCATGGCAAACATTGCCAAGGGCATGAGGTTGATGCCATAGCCATCCTCGAGCGTCTCCATATTAGCGTAGCGCAGGGAGATGCGCAGCACGTTTGCCACGCAACATTCATCACCTGCCGCGGCGCCCATCCAAAGGGCGTCGTGGTTGCCCCACTGTATGTCGTAGCTGCGATATTTGGTGAGGGTATCCATGATGATATGCGCACCCGGACCGCGGTCGTAGATATCGCCAAGGATATGCAAGCGGTCGATGCTCAGGCACTGTATCATCGAGCAGATGGCTATGATGAAGGGCTCAGCCTGCCCGGTGTTGATGATACTCTCTATGATACATTTATAATAGGACTGCTTCTTCTCGCCCGAGGTCTCCTCGTGGAGGAGCTCCTCAATGATATAGGCAAACTCCTTGGGGAGCGCCTTCCTCACCTTTGAGCGGGTATATTTTGAGGATACGCGCTGCAGCACCTTCACCAGTTTATGCAAGGTGACGTGGTAGAAGTCGTCCATGCACTCCTCGGTGCGGCGTATCAGTTTCAATTTCTCTTTGGGATAGTATATGAGGGTGCATAGCTGGCGTATCTCTTCCTCACGCATCGAGGAGTCGAAGAGCTCGCGCACCTTGCGCTTGATGTTGCCCGACGCATTCTTGAGAATGTGCTGGAATGCCTCATATTCGCCATGAATATCCGCCACAAAGTGTTCGGTTCCTTTGGGCAAATTTAGGATAGCCTCCAAGTTTATGATCTCGGTGCTCGCGGCACTGATGGTGCCAAATGATTGTGAAAGCAGCTCCAAGAAGCGGCGATGCTTCTCTACATGCTTTGCAGTGTTGTCATTACTTGTCTTCATCTTTTAGTGTTCAATTTGTATTAGAATTCAAGGATCCGCTACGCCGCAAAGTTATACATAATATTTTAATCGGCAAATAATATTTAATAAAAATGGGTTATGCGCTCTGTCGGCTCTTGCTGATGGCTACGAAATAGACCCCTGTGAAGATAAGCGCCACGGCGAGAATCTTAACAGGGGTGAAGCTGTCCAAGCCCAAGCAGATGCCCACTATCGACGCCACCACGGGCTGCAGATAGTTGTACATCCCCACCAACGTGGGGCGCAGATTCTTCTGCCCTATCATGATACATATATAGGAGATAAAGGTGCCGAAGAATACCACATACCCGATCCCCGCATATTGCATCGCTGTGATTTCGCTCCAAGGCAACGTCAGCAACGTACTGCAAGAGAAGGGGGTGAGGATGATGGCTGCGAAGAGGAACATCCATTTCATCAGCGTCACCAACGAATATTTCTTGATAAAGTTCTTATACAGAGTCAGATAGAGGGCATAGCTAAATTGTGCCAACAATACCAGCGAATCACCCAGCATGGGGTGCGCGCCCTTCGCCGAGGCGCCGCTGCTGTTGAGCACCAATATCAGGGCACCGGAAGCGCCAAGCAGGATACCGCCCACCTTCTTCGCAGTGATAGGCTCGCGCAGGATGAGGTATGCCAGTATCATCACCCACATAGGCATAGTGGTAGTGATAATCGACGCCTCACCGGGTGAGGAGAACCCTACGCCAAAGATGAAGCATCCCTGGTTGATAAGTATGCCGAAGACAGCCGCACCGGCAAGGCGCAACATGTCCTTGGCGCAGACATGCTCATATTTGAAAAACAGCGATAGAGTCCAGAAGAGGAGCGCAGCTCCGAGAAAACGGAAGTTGGTCATCAACATCGGTGTCACCACTCCGGCGCTCATCACCATCTTAGCCACCGGCGACATCAAGCCCCACATGCTATTGGCTCCCGCCATGGCTAGATGTCCTTTCAATTTCAAATCACTCATTTTTACCTATTCGTTTTAGTGGGGAGAGGCTGCTCGTGTATAGGGGAGAGG
>CAZLJS010000034.1:0-12271 GCA_964559895.1 uncultured Sangeribacter sp. | reverse complement strand
GCGCCTCTGTCAACGACACCACCGACATCAACTCCGATCCGCTGGTCATCGCAGCCCTTAACCCCAAATCCAAAGAGCTGAAAAACACTCTCGGCTACGCCCCCTGCGACATCGAGAACGAGACCGTGGCTAAGGCCCTCGAATATGCCTACGACGACTGGTGTATAGCACGCCTCGCCGAAGCGCTTGGCAAGAAGGATATCGCTGCTAAATACGACAAACTGGCACAAGCCTATAAACAATACTTCGACCCCGCTGTCCGCTTCATGCGCGGTAAAGACTCCAATGGTAACTGGCGCACACCCTTCAACCCGCGTTCCTCCAATCACCGTGGCGACGACTACTGCGAAGGCACCGCTTGGCAATGGACATGGTTCGTGCCACAGGATATCAATGGTCTCATCTCGCTAATGGGTGGCAAAGAGGGTTTCGTCTCCAAACTCGATTCACTCTTCACCGCCGACTCTTCACTCGAGGGTGAGCTCGTCTCAGCCGACATCTCAGGCCTTATCGGCCAATATGCTCAAGGCAATGAGCCCAGCCACCACATCATCCACCTATACAACTATGCCGGTGTGCCTTACCGCACACAAGAGCTTATGGACAGCGTTCTCAACAGCCAATACTTCAACGACCCCAACGGTCTTAGCGGCAACGAGGACTGCGGCCAAATGTCGGCATGGTTCGTGCTCAACTCTATCGGCTTCTATCAGGTGACTCCCGGAAAACCACTATATTCCATCGGCCGTCCCCTCTTCAACAAAGCTACCATCAATCTTCCCAACGGAAAGAAATTCACCGTAATTGCCAAAAACAATTCACGCACCAACAAGTATATCAAGAAAATCACACTCAATGGCAAGGAGCTTACCAAACCCTTCTTCACTCACGAAGAGCTGATGAAAGGTGGCACCTTGACGCTTGAAATGAGTTCCACCAAATAAGAATCTCACCAAATGGGGGCCTGCCTACGGGCAGGTCACCCCTCACATACTTTTTCCACAACAACAATCTGATTTTATGCGAAATACACGAAGCAGATTATTAGGGTTCATCATTGCGGCAACAGCATTTTATGGCAATGTATCAGCCCGAGACTACACACAATATGTCAACCCGCTGGTCGGTTCAGAGTCCAGTTTTGAGCTATCCACGGGCAACACCTATCCCGCCATTGCAGTGCCCTGGGGCATGAACTTCTGGACCCCCCAGACCGGCAAGAACGGCGACGGATGGGTCTATACCTACGACGCTCACACTATCCGCGGCATCAAGCAGACACACCAGCCGAGCCCGTGGATTAACGACTACGGCGAGTTCTCGCTAATGCCCACCGTGGGCACCCCCGTCTTCGACGAGGAGAAACGCGCCTCTTGGTTCTCCCATAAAGCGGAGACAGCCCTCCCCCACTACTATAAGGTATATCTCGCCGACTACGACGTCACCGCCGAGGTAGCACCCACCGAGAGAGCGGCAATGATGCGCTTCACCTTCCCCGCCACGACACAAGCCAACGTGGTCATCGACGGTTACGCCGACAAGGCCTCCGTCACCATCGACGCGGCTCACCGCCGTATCACCGGCTACACCACACGCAACTGTGGCGGTGTACCGGAGAATTTCCGCAACTATTTCGTGGTAGAGTTTGACCACCCCTTCACCGCGGCAGAGCTCGCTGACGAGGGACGCGGCGCTATCGTCACCTTCTCCACCACAGCAAAAGAGCAGGTTCACGCCCGCGTAGCTTCATCATTTATCTCCCTGGAGCAGGCCGAGCTTAACCTCCGCGAACTTGGCGACATCACCTTCGACCAGGTTAAGGCTAAAGGCTGCGAGGCATGGAACGCCGTACTTGGCAAAATCGACGTGCAAGACGACTCTGTGGAGCGCATGAGGACATTCTACAGCTGCCTCTACCGTTCACTCCTCTTCCCCCGCAAATTCTATGAGATCGACGCCAACGGCAACGTGCGTCACTACTCACCTCATACAGGCAACGTCGCTGACGGATACCTCTACACCGACACCGGTCTATGGGACACCTTCCGCTGCCTCTTCCCGCTGCTCAACTTCCTCTATCCCGACACCAACCTCGAGATCCAAGAGGGTATGCTCAACCACTATCGCGAGAGCGGCTTCATCCCCGAATGGGGCAGCCCGGGCCACCGTGGATGCATGGTAGGCAACAACTCAGCCTCCGTGCTCGCAGACGCTTGGCTCAAGGGTGTGAAGGTCTCCGACACCGCTACCCTCTGGGAGGCGGTCACCCACGGCGCTCACGCCGTTCACCCTACAGTAAGCTCCAGCGGCAGACTAGGATATGAATACTACGACAGACTAGGATACGTGCCATATAATGTAGGTATCAACGAGAGCGCCGCCCGCACCCTCGAATATGCCTACGACGACTGGTGCATCTATCAACTAGGCAAATCACTCGGCAAGAGCGACAAGGAATTGGAGCCGTATAAGAAAGCGGCACTCAACTACCGCAACCTCTACGACAAAGATAGCAAGCTCATGCGCGGCCGCAACGAGGATGGTTCCTTCCAGACCCCCTTCTCGCCGCTCAAATGGGGCGACGCCTTCACCGAGGGCAACGCTTGGCACTACACATGGTCGGTCTTCCACGATCCCCAAGGGTTGGCAAACCTGATGGGTGGCAAAGCGGAGATGACCGCCATGCTCGACTCAGTGTTTAACGTGGCGCCACTCTACGACGACAGCTACTACGGCTTCCCCATCCACGAGATACGCGAGATGACAGTGATGGATATGGGCAACTACGCCCACGGCAACCAGCCTATCCAACACATGATCTACCTCTACGACTGGACAGGCGAGAGCTGGAAAGCACAGAAATGGGTGCGTGAGGTGATGGACCGTATGTACACCCCCTACCCCGACGGCTATTGCGGCGACGAGGACAACGGCCAGACATCGGCATGGTATGTCTTCTCAGCCCTTGGTTTCTATCCCGTATGCCCTGGCAGCGGCGAGTATGCCATCGGCGCCCCCCTGTTTAAAAAAGCTACTTTGCACTTCGACAATGGCAAGAGCCTGGTACTATCCGCTCCCGCCAACTCCAAGGATAACCTCTACATCAATCAGATTACCATGGGAGGGAAACCTTACAGTCCCACGTATTTCCGCCACAGCGACCTCCTCAAAGGTGGCGAAATTATCTTTGACATGAGCGCCACCCCCAATACCAAACGTGGCACCGGCAAAAAAGACACACCTTATTCTTTTAGTAAATAGAAAAACAACATAACCCAAAACAATATAATAACAACACGTATGGAACGAAAGCCATTACAACAAAAACCCAATTTCTTGCGGTCTTTAGTTGCGCTATCTTTGATAGCAGTTCCGACAGCCTACATGGCAGCGGGAGAGAGTACCCTCACCGTGCCGGCTGCTCAGACCTCAACAACGACTTCCGCACCACGCACAATCACCGGTACAGTGGTTGACGCGTCAGGGGAGCCCCTTATCGGAGCTACCGTAATGATTAAAGGTACTAACACAGGTGTCATGACCGACCTGGATGGTAACTTTGAAATTTCCACTAATCTAGTATCACCGGTATTGGTAGTAACCTACGTAGGCTGCAACCCCGCAGAAGTGACCTACGCACAAGGTGAGAAAAGCCGCCAAATCATGCTCCAAGACAGCGCAGAGCTCCTCGACGAGGTAGTAGTGACAGCGTTGGGTATCAAACGCGAGCAGAAATCCTTGAGCTACAATGTGCAACAGCTCGACGGCTCCTCCATCACCGAGAACAAAGACGCCAACTTCATCAACTCCTTGGCTGGTAAAGTTGCCGGTGTGAACATCAACGCCTCATCATCAGGTGTGGGTGGTATCTCTAAAGTAGTAATGCGTGGACAGAAATCCATCATGCAGTCCTCCAACGCACTGTATGTGATCGACGGTATGCCAATGCGCAGCTCCCAAAGCGGTGGTAGCACCGAGTTTGGTTCACAAGGTACTTCAGAGCCTATCGCCGATATCAACCCCGATGACATCGAGACAATGTCAGTACTGACAGGTGCCGCCGCTGCCGCTCTTTATGGTAGCGAGGCTGCCAACGGTGCCATCGTCATCACCACCAAGAAAGGACAGGCAGGCAAGACCAAAGTTACTGTCAACAGCAACATGGACTTCAACCGCCCCATGATCCTTCCCGAGTTCCAGAGCCGTTATGGCACCGGTATCGGTGGCAAATATGTAGCCACCTCCGACCATAGCTGGGGCGCGCCTCTCACCGCTTACAACAACTACGGCTACAACATGTCTGACGACTACCTACAGACAGGCTACGTCTCCACACAGAGCGTCACCTTCTCCACCGGTACCGAGAAGAACCAGACATACGCTTCTGTATCAGCGTTGAACTCCAAAGGTTTCATCCCCAACAACGGCTACAACCGTTATAACTTCAACATCCGCAACACCTCATCCTTCCTCCAGGATAAGATGACGCTCGACCTCAACGCCGGTTATATCCGTCAAGAGGACCGCAACATGATCAACCAGGGTGTCTATAACAACCCCTTGGTAGGTGCTTACTTGTACCCCCGCGGCAATGACTGGAACGACATCACCATGTATGAGCGCTATGATCCGCAACGCAAGATCTACACTCAATACTGGCCCGTAGGCGACGCAGGTATGACCATGCAGAACCCCTACTGGATCAACTACCGCAACCCACGTGAGACCAGCAAGGACCGCTATATGCTCGGTGCAAGCCTCAGCTATAAGATCCTCCCCACACTCACCGTTTCAGGTCGCATCCGCTTGGACAACTCCAACTCCGACTACACAGAGAAATTCTATGCCACTACCAACAACCAGTTGACCGGCCTTTCAGACCGTGGTTACTATGGCATCACCCGCTACAAAGAGAAACAGATCTTCGGTGACTTCTTGGTATCATACAACGACACCTTCGCTGATGACTGGTCTTTGCAAGCTAACTTTGGTGGTAGCATCTCTGATATGCGTTACGACGCACTCTACGTGAAAGGACCTATCGCAGACGACAGCACTACCTTCTCCGGAGAGCCCGTTGGTCTTGCCAACTTCTTCGCTATCCAGAACCTTTCCACCCCTCACCTCTCACAGATGCAAGAGGGCTGGCACGAGCAGACTCAATCACTATACGCTTCTGCCGACTTAGGTTACCGCAATACATACTATTTGACATTGACAGGTCGTAACGACTGGCCTTCTCAGTTGGCAGGTCCCAACTCACAGAACTCCTCATTCTTCTACCCCTCTGTCGGTGTTTCTGTATTGATGTCTCAATTGCTGCCCAACCTCAACCCCGAGCTCCTTTCCTTCTGGAAGATCCGCGGTTCATGGGCATCAGTAGGTACCGCGTTCAACCGCTACCTCGCTAACCCGCGTTATGAGTGGAACTCCTCCACAAACTCCTGGAGTATCCTCACTCAATATCCTATGTACAACCTCAAACCGGAGCGCACCAACTCTTGGGAGATCGGTATGAACTTCCGCTTCCTCAAAGACTTCACTTTGGACGCTACTTACTACCACGCTACTACCAAGAACCAGACATTCAATCCTAACCTTCCTGTCAACAAATACTCAAAGATTTACATCCAGACAGGTTCTGTACGCAACTACGGTATGGAATGGGCATTGAACTACGCTCACACTTGGGGTAACTTCACATGGCAATCCGGCTTGACTTACTCCTTCAACCGCAATAAGATCCAGACCCTTGCCAACAACGCTATCAACCCCGAGACCGGCGAGACCTTCTCTGCCGACATCCTCGACATGGGTGGCTTAGGTTCCGCACGCTTCCTCTTGATTGAGGGCGGCTCCATGGGCGATCTCTACTCCACAGTAGATCTGATGCGCGACAGCAACGGCAATATCTATATTGACGAGAGCGGCTCTATCTCCACTCAATACATCCAAAACAAAGAGGATTATATCAAACTCGGCAGCGTGCTTCCTAAAGGCAACTTGGCATGGACCAACACCTTCACATGGAAGAACCTCTCGCTGTCAGCAATGATCAGCGCACGCTTCGGCGGTATCGTTTACTCCCGCACACAAGCCATCCTCGACCAATACGGCGTATCTGAGGCATCAGCGGCAGCCCGCGACCTTGGCTACGTGACTGTCAACGACGGTGACTTGATCGATCCCGAGGTTTGGTACAGCACTATCGCCGGCGACACCTCCGTGCCCCAATACTATACTTATTCAGCTACCAACGTACGTTTGCAAGAGGTGACTGTCTCTTACAATATCCCGCGCCGCTGGCTGCGCAACGTATGCGATATCAAAGTATCGCTTATCGGCCGCAACCTCTTGATGCTTTACAACAAAGCACCGTTTGACCCCGAATCCGTCGCTACTACCGACAACTATTATCAGGGCATAGACTACTTCATGATGCCATCACAACGTTCGATGGGATTCAATGTCAACATCACATTCTAAACTAATGCAACGATGAAACTGATAAATAAAATTTTAATAGCGGGAGCGGCGGTCTCCATGGCGGCATGCACCGACTCTTATATAGACATCAACTCCAACCCATACCAGCCGGGCGACCTTACCGCCGACGACTACGCTTTGGGTTCGGCTTTAAACAATATCGCCGGCACTGTGATCTCGGCAGATGTCAACACCGCACAGTTTACCGACTGTCTTCTTGGTGGTCCGTTGGGCGGCTACTTCGCCGATGCCAACACCTCATGGCGTATGACCATCGCCAACTACTCCCCCAAGGATGACTGGAGCCGCGTATTCTTGAAATCCGACAAGATCATCTCCACACTCTACTCCAACTACACCATGGTAGAGAGCTTCTGCGAGACCACCAACAACCCGGTACCCCTCGCTATCGCCTCCATCATCAAGGTAGCAGCGATGCACCGTGTGGCCGACACTTACGGTCCTATCCCCTACACTCAGATAGGCGCCGACGGCAACCTCGCCACTCCGTATGACAACGAGGAGACCGTATATAAGGCATTCTTCTCAGAGCTCGACGAGGCTATCGAGACGCTCAACGAGAACGCCGGTTCCGCACTTAACCCCTCCAGCGACTTCGTTTATAAAGGCGACGTGAAGAAATGGATTAAGTTTGCCAACTCCTTGAAGCTCCGTCTGGCAATGCGCATCGTTTACGCCAACACCGACTTGGCACGCAGCGTAGCCGAAGCAGCCGTAGATCCCGCCAATGGTGGTGTCATCGAGAGCAACGACGACAATGCTAAATGGGATTACTTCCAGACCACAGAGAACCCTCTCTATACAGCAGTTCACTACAACGAGGGTAGCTCACTCACCGGTGGTGACACCCACGCGGCAGCCGATATCATCTGCTACATGAATGGCTACAAGGATCCGCGCCGCGCCGCTTATTTCTCCGCCTCACAATGGCCCGGCATCGACTACGCAGGTCTCCGTCGCGGTCTTGATGGCGCAAACTTCAGCAACACTTGGGGCTTCAACTTCTCAGGTGTCAACGTTAAGCCCTCCGATCCGTTGGTATGGATGAACGCCGCAGAGGTAAGCTTCCTCCGCGCCGAGGCCGTGGCTATATTCGGTTTCAGCATGGGTGGCAGCGCCGAGGACTTCTACAACAATGGTATCCGTCTCTCATTTGAGCAATGGGGTGTTTCGGGCGCCGACGCTTATATCGCCGACTCCACCTCCATGCCCGCCAACTATGAGGATCCCTCAGGCTACAACCCCTATAGCGGTTCACTCTCCACTATTACCATCAAATGGGACGAGAGCGCAAGCAAAGAGCAGAAACAGGAGCGCATCATCACACAGAAATGGATCGCCAACTGGCTTCTTGGCAATGAGTCTTGGGCCGACCTGCGCCGCACCGGTTATCCCGTGCTTATGCCCGTAGTTTACAACGGTAGCAGCAGCATCATCTCCAACGACCAAACTCCGGGACGTATGCCTTATCCGCAAGAGGAATACACCAACAACGCCGCCAACGTGCAGGCCGCTGTGCAAAACTACCTCAAAGGTCCCGACAACCTAGCCACTAAACTGTGGTGGGCTTGCAAGAAATAAAGCATTAATTAATCACCGAAAATATTTTTATGAAAAATATATTTAAATACGGGTTATCGTTGACTGTGTTGGCACTATCCATGACCGCTTGCGACGACTGGACAGACACCGAGAGCTTGGATCTCAGCTATCCCTCGGTAGAGGAGTCAAACCCGGAACTTTATGCCAATTATCTTGAGACACTCCGTGCATACAAATCGGGCAATCACAAGCTGGTTTACGCATGGTTCGACAATAAAGATTTCCCCACCAACCGCGCCACTCACCTTACCACCCTTCCCGACAGTCTCGACGTGGTATCGCTGATGAACCCCGCCAATGTGGCAGACTTCGTGGTTGAGGAGATGACAGAGATGCGCACCAAGAAGGGCACCAAGTATATCTATGATATCGACTACAGTGACTTCAAAGCATCCTACGACAGCAAGAAGGAGCTCGCCACCGAGGCAGCGCCGTTGACTATGGACTTCAACACCTTCCTTGCCGACTCCCTCAAGACCGCGCTCACTTACGTGGACAAATATGGCTTTGACGGCATCTGCGTGGCTTACGACGGCAAATCCACTCTTCACCTCACTAGCGAAGAGCTCGCCGACTACACCACTACTCAACAGACATTCTTGAAAGCCATCACCGACTGGAAATCACAAAACGGCGGCAAGAGCGTTTGCTTCTTCGGCAAGCCCGAGAACCTGCTCGACAAGAGCCTTCTCAACGACTGCAGCGTGATCTTCCTCTCCGACGCACTTAGCGTGAGCGGCACCAATGCCTACGACGTGCTCATCGCCATGGCATCTGTCGATGGCGTTCCCTCAAGCAAATTCGCATTGGCAGCATCTACCACACAGACCGACGACAAAGCCACAGGATGGCTCAGCAACGGCGACTACGCCCTCAACGGCCTCGCCACTTGGGCTAAAGGCGCCAGCATCGCCGGTGTAGGTGTCATCAACGTGGAGCGTGACTACTACAACCCCTCGTTTGTGTTCCCCTTCACTCGTAATCTTATTAGTTCAGTTAATCCTCTCGTTAAATAGCATACCATCATGAAAAAACAATATATTCTTCCGATGGCATTACTCCTGGCAGGCGCATTGAGCAGCTGTCAAGACGATATGGAGACATTCGACAACAAAGTATTTGACAACGCCTCCGAAAAAACCAGCACCATCCTTCTACAAGGAGAGGATGAGGCAACCGGCACCGTACAAGCCGCCATCGCAATGCCGTTGGACTATGACTTGACAGTGACCTACAAGGCAGACGCTTCGTTGGTAGATGCTTACAACGCTATCTACTCCGACAACGCTATCGCGCTACCCTCTGCCAACTATCGCATCGACGATCCCAACGTGGTGATCTCACGCGGTGGTGTCACTTCCACAGATCTAGAAGTTGCATTCGTCAACCTCACCTCTTTGGATAGAGACAAGACCTATGTATTGCCGTTGACAATCGCCGACAGCAGCCTCCCCGTATTGCAGAGCAACCGCACCTTCTACTTCGTGGTTAAGGGCGCCGCTTTGATCAACGTGGTGGCCAACATCTCCAAGAACTATCTCGGGCTCTCCAACCCGGGTAGCGCTACAGGTCTCGAGGGTATGACTCAGATCACCGTAGAAGCGCTCCTCTACCCCAACGATATGAGCGGTACAGACCACGAGGCAGGTATCTCCACATTCATGGGTATCGAGGGTGGCTTCCTCTTCCGTTTCGGCGATGCCGGTTTGGATCCTTCACAGCTCCAAGTAGCTACCTCCAATGGTAACGTCACAGACCCCGCTTGGCGCATCGAATCAGGCAAATGGACATTCCTTTCCATCACCTTCGATAGCGAGACAGGTGCTGTCAACGTTTACTTCAATGGTATCAAGAAGGGCGACACACAATACTCCAGCTACCGTAGCGCAGTCAACTGGAACACCGACAGCTTCCTCATCGGTAAGTCATATAGCAACAGCCGCTGGTTTGAGGGTTACATCGCCGAAGCACGCGTATGGAACCGCGTCCTTGACCAATCTGAGTTCATGGCTACCAACTACTTCTACACCGTTGATGCCGCTTCCAATGGCCTCACCGCTTACTGGAAATTCAACGAAGGCGCCGGTAAGGTTGTCAAAGACTATGTCAATGGCTATGATATGCTCGCCAACGAGTCTATCGATTGGATAGCAGTGGAACTTCCCGAAAATTAAACCAACCACCTAAAAGAAAAAATAAATGAAACTATATAATTTATTCGCATTTGTGGCTGTAGCGGGAGCATGTCTCACCTCATGCAGCGATGATATCGTGCTCGGTTCAGAGGATGATAGCCGCTATCAACCGGCCTCCTCTGATGAGATGATTTACGTCACCGACGCTCAAGGCAAACGCACCTACTCCACATTGGAATTCAATCAGAGCGGCAGCATGACATTGCAACTCAATGCCACCACCGCCGCCAAGAGAGAGTGCAAGGTAACGTTCACCTACGACACTGCCGCCCTCGATGAGTACAACACAGCACAAGGCACCGCCTACACCGCGTTTCCTCAAAACTGCGTGACACTCTCAGACAGTGGTGTGGTAACACTCGCAGCAGGTAGCAACGTCTCCGCACCTATCACTGTCAATGTCACCAGCTCCAGCTCACTCTCCAGCGATGTCACTTACGTGATACCATTGCGCGTTTCAGTCACCGGTGGCGACGCTACTCTCGGTGATCTCGACACCACTCGCCTAATCTTCGTCAAAGACCTCACTACACTCCCCGACTGCACTAAGACCGGCATCGACGCCAACGGCAACACTGTCAAAGGCGCTACCATCTTTAGCTGTATGGAGGTCAACGATACTAACCCGCTCAACAACCTTTCGTTCAAATTGGCTAGCACAGGCAAGTATCTCTTTGACGCAGTGATCCTCTTCTCTGCCAACATCAACTACAACTCAGAGACAGGCCGCGTATATGTAAGCCTCAACGAGAACGTGCAAGCGATCCTCGACAACCGCGACAAATATATCAAGCCACTCCAAGACCATGGCATGAAAGTCATCCTCGGTATCCTTGGTAACCACGACCGCTCTGCGATCACCAACCTTGCCGATGACACTGCACGCGACTTCGCACGCGAGGTGAAAGCTCTCTGCGACGCTTACAATCTCGACGGCGTATTCTATGATGATGAGTACTCATCACCCATCACTCCCGCTCCCGAGGGCTTCGTCACTCCGAGCAAAGAGGCTGCATCACGCTTGATGTATGAGATCAAGAAGGTACAACCTGAGCGCTGGAACGTGGTTTACGTCTATGGCAACATCTCCAGTTTGGTGGCTGTCGATGGCGTACAACCCGGCGAATTCGTGGACTTCGCTTTGCATGACTATGGCAGAGGTTACGACTTGACCGACAACTACCCCGGCCTTCCCAAATACAACATGGGTATGGGCTCACAGGAGTTGAACTATGGCTACTATCAGTCTGAAGAGACTCTGAAAGGCTACTGGGACAATGGCTACGGCTCCCACATGGTATTTGCCTTGGATCAAAGCCGCAGCAACTTCGAGAGCCGTCAGATGACAGCCCTCCGCAACGTGGCTAAGGCTTACTTCAACGATGATGTAGTTTACGACGGAAACTTCTATTCCAAAGACTGGTAATAGATCCTGACGATGATGCCGTAGCGGCATCTAGTCTTGATGTATTCGACTTATAATTGAGAGGTTAGTGATACCAACACGAGAAACGAGTTGCGTCTATCACTAACCTCTCTTAAATAAATAATAATCGGATAGATACGTCGTTAAATATATAAACACCTTTTAATTTTACCGACAATGTATAACAACGACAAGAGAACAGTCATCACTCTCGACGCGGGTGGCACCAATTTAGTGTTTGGCGCTATGCGCGGTTGTGAATATATCGTGGAGCCGGTGTCGTACCCCTCCAACGCTCATGACTTGGACCTTTGCCTTCAAACGATGGTCAAAGGTTTCACCGAGATCATCAATAAACTCGATAGTGCACCTGTGGCTATCAGCTTCGCCTTCCCCGGCCCTGCAGACTACCCCAATGGCATCATCGGCGGATTCCTGCCCAACTTCCCCTCCTTCCGCGAGGGTGTGGCGCTGGGTCCTTTCCTACAAGAGAAATTCGGGATACCTGTATTTATCAACAATGACGGCGACCTCTACGCCT